>CAZEYI010000088.1:0-4879 GCA_964516785.1 uncultured Candidatus Peribacteria bacterium | reverse complement strand
CGTGATATTTGCTGGGATGATAGTAGCATCGGTGATGTACGATAATATTGCTGGAGCGGTCTTATTATTTTTTCTTGCTGGAGCATATTTCTATTTCTCTGTACGCAATAGTCAGCCAGTGATAATGCGTATCGAACAGCATGCGCTCGTGGTAGCAAACAAAAGTGTACGTCGAGAAAAATTACAATGATTTGTTATCGAAGCCGATATGAGAACAGGGAGTATTAAAAATATCGTTATCCTTACTCCCAAATCACATCATATCTATACGGTAGATGACACCAATGAGGCACTAGAAAATTTTGTCAATCAATTAGGCAATATCATACCAAGGATGGATACCTTTACACAAAGTACTGTCGAAAAACTTACCAGACAACTTAAATTGTAGTATACTATATGTGAACACACAGACTGGTTATCAAAGATGCTGCACGACAGCTTATTGGTAGAGTGGCAAGTGCGCTGCTTGGTTTTTTGGTGATCAAAATAATGTCTCCGTATCTGGGGCCATTGAGATATGGTGATTATTCCACGATATTGAAATACTTTGCTATCTGGTCTGCATTGGCTGATTTTGGACTCTATGTAATAGCTGTCAGAAAACTATGAGTGACCAAAGAATTGGAAGAGGCTGGTAAAATAGACAAAGGATCTTTGCAAAACGAATATGGCTCGTTTGTCGGTACGAGAGTCGTCACGATGACTATCGTCTACACTGCAGCTCTTATATTAGCGTATTTGTTGCCAGCATATACGAGCAATCCGTATCTCGTGCGATGATTGCCGTTTGGTATGGCTTTCTCTGCGATGTTTATGGGTTCATGAATTACACAATTGCCTCTGCAATTATTTTGGAAGATGGAGCAATTGAGCATAGGATTGATCGCTGCTAGAATATGACAGCTTGCATCGTTGGCATGAGTCGTGTATCGAGGTTTTCGCAATATTACATTTGATGGTGGGACACAGTCTATCATAGCATTTTGTCTCGTGATGGGAACAGTTGTTGTGAGCAGTTTGATACAGTGGATATATGTCCAATGGAAGGCAAATAAGATACTTTCATTTCGTATTATCATCGATCGACAATTTATCAAAAAAGTGTATCTCGGCAATCGACAGTATGGCATAGCATATTATCTCAGTAGCTTTCATACACTCATAGTACTGATATTGTTGTCTAATTTTTTCCCTACAGCAGATGGTAATATCTATACGGGAGTATGGGCTTTGGCATTGTCGTTGATAGAAATATTGCTCATCATCCCATCGTCACTTGGTAATAGTTTGTTACATAAAGTAGCCGGATATAGTCATACCAATATTCGCAAAAGTTTTGGGAATTTTCTATCGCTGATATACTGGATAGGGCTATTGGCTTTTGTTAATTTTGTCGTATTTGCTGAACCTATCGTACAGTTGGTATGAGGTACGGAATTTTTGTGAACATGATTGAGCAACCCTGGCGCAAATACCGTCTTACCGTTCTTGGCTTTTGTCTTGTTGTTGAGTTTTATCAAACAAGTATACAATTATCTATTTGTTGCTATCGAAAAAAATAATGACATCTTTTGGGTCAATCTGATTGGTGTCATCATCGGCTTGGGGATAGGAATATATAGCATCCCTCGTTATGCGTTATTGGGTGGAATTGTGACACAAGTAGCGCTGGAGGTGATGTATGTACTGGGTGCTTTGTACGTAGCATGGCATCATAATGCAGTACCATTTGTACGCCGATCAAAGCTATCGTTGGTGACCATCATACTTGGCGTTTTGTGATGCGTTGGATACGGTATATTTGGGCATATGGACATAGGAATTATAGAATTATTTGTCTATGGAGCAGGATTGAATTTGGTGCTTATTGGTAGTACAATGTGGATCAGCAAACATTTTGCTCGTGGTTTAACTATAGAATAATATGGCAAAAGTATTGGCTATAGAGACAAGTTGTGATGATACATCACTTGGAATCATATCGTATGATAATGGATTTTTTGCTGTGGAAAAATTGGTGGCATATTCACAGATTGCTGATCATCAAAAATATGGTGGTGTCGTGCCAGAGATAGCAAGTAGACTCCATAGCGAGAAAATAATAGCACTACTGGAAGAGATAGGAATGGATGTAATTAAAACTGTTGATGCTATAGCAGTAACAACACATCCAGGACTGCCAGGATCACTTGTCGTAGGAAAAACTACTGCACATTTTTTGTCGACGTATATAGATAAACCTGTCTTGCCTATCAATCATATCCATGGACATATATTTTCTATCCTAGCTGAAAGGAATATCTCTGAACTCAAACTTCCGTATGTGGTGCTTAGTGTTTCTGGTGGGCATAATGATATATATTTGGTGGATGTCATCTCGACCGAAGTGGAGAGATCTCAAGCTTCGCAAGATCCCTCGACAAGCTCGGGATGACAAATCGTATGAAAATATAATATCACCAAACTCGGCACAACGCGCGATGATGCTGCAGGAGAGTGTTTTGATAAGGTATCGAGAATGCTCTGAGGGCCATATCCTGGTGGCGTGCGAATAAGTGAAAAGGCTGCCAAAGGGAATCCTGACAGCGGCATTGTATTCAAAAGAATTTTCTTGGAAGCAGATAAATTTGATTTTAGTTTTTCAGGGATGAAGTCACAGGTGCACTATTTCCTAGAAAATATGAAAAAACAAAACAAAGAATTGGATGAGCAAACTATCTGTAATATAGCGTATGCTTTTCAGGAAGCAGTCGTCGAAGTATTGGCAAATAAATTGATCAAGGCTGCACAACAATATGGCGCTCAAACGATAGGTATCGTCTGATGAGTATCGGCCAATAAGAGGTTGCGAGACTATACACAAGAGCATGCAGCGCACAAGAGAGTGACTGCACAAATTTTCAAACCAGTCAAAAATATCTATTCGACAGATAATGCTGCGATGATAGGAGTCGTAGGGTTGCTAACTATGCTATAATTATTTTTTTTCTATAGGCTTGATATACTCTTTTGTAAACTGCCTAACTTTTTCTTCTACACTACTGAGATGCAGATCCAAGGAACCATTTTGATCCAATCAGAAATTATATATCTGTGTGAAAAATCAAAATATATTGTCTCATCGATGGGGATGATTTTCTCGACCGAAGACGCTCAAGAAATGTTTGTAATCATCATGATCAATAGCATATAGCATATTTTTGGGCGTTATGACTTGGTACTCATCAAGTCTCTTCATGAAGCATAACAACGCATAGTATCTCGGGTCTAGATCTGGGTCCGTTTTGCCTGTTAATTTTCGTGTAATATATTCGGCAATTGCTTCTTCTGGCAGACCAAAGACTGTTGTTTTTCATTCTTTGCTAAGCGATACCTTGAATGTCAGGCCGTTGACGCCGATAATTTTATTGCCATCATTGAGCGTATAGTCAATTGGCGCATAGACGGTGTCTTTGCGAGCATGCGTCATCTCGTGTACTATCACTTGGTCTGATATGATACTATCTGGTGCAGATGTATTAAATACAATATGCCCATATCCTTTGCCTCATCGTGCGGGAGTTACTATATTTTTTCTTGGATCATAAGCATTTTCTTCTATATGTTCACGATCGCTATATATAGTATCGTAGGGAAAGCCTACTGTATTTTTGTATAGTAAAAAATTATTGTAAATCTTGTTTTGTAGTTCATGAGATATTGTATCGGTTTGTTGTGCAGATAATCACTGTGATGCTAAGAGTCACAATCCTAGCAACAGATTTTTTGATTTGGACATGGATTATTTTTTCTGTTGAAAGTATTGAGTAATGCCTTCTAGTGCCTTAAGTGCTTCTACTGGGACCATCCAGATCGTTGTATTTGATTGATCAGAAGAAATATCGTTGATAGATTGCAAGGTTCTCAAGTGCAATGCTCCAGGAACAGCGGCGAGTTTTGCAGCTGCTTCACTAAGTTTTTCTGATGCAATCAATTCTCCTTCTGCATCGATAATCTTGGCTCTTTTTTCTCTTTCTGCTTCTGCTTGTTTACCGATAGTTCTTTTGAGTTCATCAGGTAAATTGATGTCTTTGATCTCTACGGACAAGATATTTACTCACCATTCTTGAGATTTGTTTTCCACAATTTCCATAATTTTTTTGCCTGCTTCTTCTCTCTTAGACAAGAGTTCGTCTAGGTCAAATTGTCCAATACTATTTCTCATCGTCGTCATGGCAAACTGCATAATTGCATACTCCAATGATCTGACGTTGATGATAGATTTGGCAACGTCGTCTATCTTGTAGTATATCACAGCGTTAACATTGAGTGAGATATTATCCTTGGTGATGGCATCTTGTGATGGTACATCTACAGCCCTTTCTCTGATGTCTACTTTGGTCGATCGTTGGATAAATGGCACGATAACATTAAATCCTGGTTCAAGGATACGGCTAAATTTACCGAGCGTAAAGACTACCGCTTTCTCGTATTGGCTTACTATTCTAACACCAAACGCGATAAGGACAAGGACGATGACTGCGAGGATAATAGGTAATTCCATTTTTTATGATAAGATAATAAAGATATTGCATATGTCTATAGTCTTGCTATCCGTATAGCCACACCCATATTGCTGGAATGAGTAGTGGCAATACTAATACCCACGCCCATCTATATCGAAGTAAGGTGTATATGCTATCGTAGTGAGGATATGTTTTGGTGTCTATTTTTATATCTCGTTGGTCTTCTGGTATATATATGTTTTCATAATTTTCTGAGTCAATATGTACCCTTATCGTGTCTCATTTTTTATACTGTATGTGTTGTTGTATAAATGGGATCATCTTTTTTTCATTCTTGAATGCTATGTTGCGAGGGAATTTGTTTGGCTGCA
>CAZEYI010000087.1:0-4909 GCA_964516785.1 uncultured Candidatus Peribacteria bacterium | reverse complement strand
CAATAGAGTATCTGCTATTTTTTCTCGATCATTGATTTGAGAATTGTTGTTTCTATTCCAATTGATTGTTACTAAAGCAAAGAAGGCTAGGAACAAGAACATATAGTGTATAGGTAAGTTGTTTGCTACTAGAGATATCGTGAGAGCGCCTATTACCTCACCTCATCGGAGACAGCTATTGAAAAGTCCAAACGCCTTGGTTGCATTGTCTGCGTTGGTTAATTTACGAATAATGGCGTAACTTGTTGTAAAAAATATTGGACTTGCTAGACCGCAGAGGACGATTCCTATGATAAGCAATATCGGTATATTGAGTAATCATGCGAAGAAATTACATATTGCTGATGCTGCATATAGTAATTTACTGACGATGAGTAGTATATTTTCATCTACCTTATCATCAAGGTATCCGATCGGAATGCATAGTGCTAATTTTACTCAGGACAATATAGCTCCTATTACCCCAACTATCCATATATATGGTATAATTTTTTCTATATATATACCCAAAAATACATCTGGACCAAGTCCTCGTCATAACATAAATATAAATATCATTATCGACATATGTATTATCTCTCTGGGGATGGCTGTTTTGGTTGTTTGTATAGTATCGATGACTTTCATATATATATCTTTGTGTAAAGTATATTATTATATTGTTTTTTCTTTGTTTTTTGTAAAAACTTCATGCTTTGGGAGCATGAAGTCTTGGCATTTTTGTTATTTCTATCTATGGTATGTATTGTTCGGTGATTTGAATGATTTCTTTTTGTGCATTATAGTATATATGGAAAGGGATGTTGGTATATTTATTTGCAAATTCTTTTGTGAAGTTATCCCAATCTCCAGCAACTGTTTCTCATGTAGGGCTGCTGGCATCTATTAGTTCTAGCTTACCTTCCTTTTGTTGTAGCATGAGTAATGTGCCTGTATCTGCATTGTATATGAAATAGGCATTTGGTGGAGTACATACGCTATTAGTTGTTCATGAAATACTTGCCGCACATGCAGTTGGGTCGTACTTAGCAAATGCATCATTTGCTCCTGTTCCATCAAATCGCTGTATAGGATCTATTGTGATAGTAATGCTGCCTGTGGTGCTGGTAATATCTTGTATATATGCCATAGTATATTCTATTTGTTCTATTTTTGTGACTGTCCCACTCGCAATTGCTCTTTCTAAAGTGTGGGCAAGATCTCCAAATATTTCTAACTCTATGCCTGTGGCACCCACACCAAGTGCTCTGGTATAGGCTATTACTATATCGCCTGATGTTGTTATTTTTTCGATATTGAGGAGTCCTTCTTTTTCTTGTTGTTGTCGATTGCCACTACTCATAGCTATGATACCAGCCAACATTTCAGAGCTGTTTGCTGTATTTATATCTAGATTTGTTACTCACAATACAGGAGATGATTGTTGTATTTTTGATGTCATGAATTGTGGTATCTGTATACTGTATGATACTATGGTATCATCTGTTTGTATGTCTACTAGATAGTCTGTTAGGTTTGTTTTTGCTATAAGATTTTGTGTTTGTGTTGTAAGAACATCGTATGTCTTATATAATATATCTGAGACTGTTCCTGTTTGATTTTCTATCTGTGTTCTTAACATACTTCTTCACTGTCGTAGTCATGCTATAGCTTTTTCTGATCGAGTAGCATCTGATGAGTAATATGTGTTTGCTGCTGCGATAAGCTTGTATCATGCGAATGCTCCTGCAGCAACTATGATAAGAATTACTAATGCGATAATGCTCATGAATTTTTTCATATATACACTGTATCAATAGTAAAATTTGTTCTGGAGGTGTATGTCCATTTGTGTCTTTTTCGCAAGACATTTTTTTGTAAGTGTCCTGACAGTCTGCTAATTTATGAGATGATTATTTTTTGTATATCCTTATAATTTTGTCGTCATTTTCTTGTTCATCGCCTCTTCCATCCGTATTGCTTGTCGTGATATATATACTTCCATCTGGTCATTCGGTTACATATCTTATTCTTCCGAACTCTTTGTCTATTATTTTTTCTTGAGCAACTACTTTGTCTGGATTGTTGGGATCTATCTGTATGCGTAGTAGTCATTTGCCTTTGAGCATACCGACTAATATGGTATCCTTTCGTTGAGGGAACATACTTCCTCCGTATATATGCAGGGATCCAGGAGCAATCGCTGGAGTGAATATAGCTATGGGATTGATAAATCCTGTTGCTGTTTGTTCGTGGCTTATTTTATTTCGTCCATAATTTCCCTTTGATATAATATGATTGATTTCGTCGCCGCCAGGTTGTCCATCAAAGACTGATGGCCCATGTTCTGAAGCATACATATTCCCTTTACTATCTCGGTCTATTCCTTGACTATTTCTATGTCCTATACTTCGTACTGCCGATCTTGGATAGGGATTGTCTATAGGATTTGTACCATCAGTGTTTATCCTCAGTATTTTCCCATTGAAGTAATCAGGATATTGGGCTTTTTCTCACTGGATAGCATCACCTACTGTAATATATAATTTGTTATCTGGTCCAAATGCGAGTGCACATCATGCGTGATTTGGTGCTCCAGGTAATTTATCTATAAGAATTTTTTCATTTGTTATTTTGTCTCATAGGTCTGTCCACTGCGCCACTCTTACAAACATTGTATTGCTATCAGTGTACGCATAGCACAGATATATGTATTTGTTTGTCGCATAATTTGGATCTAGTGTCATCCCCATCAATCATTCTTCACTCTGTGTGCTGATATATGGTATCGTGATGAGCGGAGTATCTTGGAGTACACCATCTACTATCTGTCTTACATTTCCGTTTCTTTCTGTTAGCAGGATCCTATTTGTATCAGTAAATGCTATGGTTCGAGGAACCTGTAGTCAGGTAGCAATTACTTCTGTTTGTATTTGTGTGGCAGAAAGATTTGTGTTTTCTATATTGGTTGATAGATTGGTGGTTGATGGATTGAGGTATCGTAGGATGATCATGGCAGCTAGGATTATTCATCATGTGCAGATCATCAGAACGGTTTTTTTGAGCATCTTTTTAGCTTGGAGATAAACAATTTCTTGTGCATTGTATTATTTCTGTGAACGAAAACAATCGTTAGTATATTTGGTTTATATTTGCTTGTAATATATGCATGAAATCGTATAGTGCCTGCAATGAACGGTGAGATGTGTGCTCCATTCCCTAGATACATTATCGGTGAATAAGCCATGTACCTTGCGTTCATGACTTTATTTGTTTTTGTTACGAGTTGATGGACTTTGTTATCAGTCAGACAAAATTGTTTGTTGGTGGCCTTGATTGGAAATTGAGAGGTCAAGATTTGAGAGATGCTTTCTCTCAGTACGGTGAAGTAGTTTTTGCTAGAGTTGTTTTGGACAAAGAAACGAGAAGAAGCAAAGGTTTCGGTTTCGTAGAATTTGCTAATCCAGAAGATGCTGCAAAAGCACAAGCTGAAATGAATGACAAGGAATTGTCAGGCAGACCAATCAGAGTTGATTTTGCTAAAGAAAATCCAGAAAAAATGCAACAAGCTGCTGAAGCTAAAGCAAACGCTGAAGCTAGTAGCGATGATGATGTTACTTTCTAAGTAGCACTTCGCACACTATATATGGAAACGTGCCTCGTGCACGTTTTCTTCTTTACACGTGAATAGGATATATATATGGACGATCGTACTATACAACAAATTAAACAACTTATCCAAAACTATGTGGATAAACATAAAGTCATTCCTTTTTTTCAGAACCTCGAACAGGATCCGGTTTTTGGGCCATTGTTCCAACAATTTAATCAGGTAGAAAGAGATCAAGTACAGGGTATTATAAATGAATATATCGACGAAAAAATCCAATGACTGAATACAAAGGGTGGTGAATTGTTTAGAAGATTTTATGATGTACGTCATGATTTGTTTTGGCAATTTAGAAAGCTTAATGCAGATCCTAGTTTTGCGCAAACAGTTGAGTTTAATGCATTAGGAAAACAAGTAGAAGCAGAGATGTTTAAGTATGAATGATTGCTTACGGAAAAAATGCTCAAGAGAGCAGAGGGATTGGATAAAACCTTGGACTCATTTTATAGCATAGTCTATATGTTCTTCCCATTGTACGGGCAGATAGAATAATCTGTATTGTGTGTTAAAAAGAGGTCTTAGTGGCCTCTTTTTTTGTATTTGCATTTTTTTCTGGTACTCATATAGTCTGTGTGTTCTTACATCTTATAACATTATGTCTTATTATTTGTCTTCAACAAACGTCGTGGTGGTCTCTTTGTAGAGGAGGCTGTTTATGACGTTAGTATAAACAATCTCCTTCCTCTGGTCGGAGATTTTCTTTACATCTATTTGCATGATAGACGATGGCTGATAAGTACAATTTCAAAGAGTCTGAGAAAAAATGGCAAGATTTTTGGGAGAAAGAGCAAGTGTATGCTTTTGATTTGCATGATACTAGCAAACCTGTGTATAGTATAGATACACCACCTCCGACCGTATCGGGTAAGCTCCATATTGGACATATATTTTCGTATACTCAGGCTGAGTGTATTGCTAGATATAAGAGAATGCAGTGATTTAATGTCTTCTATCCTATGGGATATGATGACAATGGTATCCCTACCGAGATATTGGTAGAGAAGGAATTGGGTATCAATATCAAAGACACACCTCGTCAGGAATTTGTGGCGAAATGCTTGGAAGTAAATCAAAAATATAGAGATATCTATAAAACTCTATGGATGGCAAATGGTATGTCGATAGATTGGAATTGCACCTATGCTACTATATTGCCAGAAGTGCAGACAATTTCTCAGAAGAGATTTGTCGAACTCTATAAAAAATTAGCGATTGTTAAAAAAGATTTCCCAGCCTTGCGATGCACCAAAAATCAAACAA
>CAZEYI010000086.1:1977-4914 GCA_964516785.1 uncultured Candidatus Peribacteria bacterium | reverse complement strand
CATACTACTCTTCTTTGTGACGAGTAAAGAGTTGGCGAGGATCTTTTCTCTCTCTTCATTTAAATTTGATAACCAATGGCGTACCCACAAACCCGAAATATTTTCTGAGGGTGTTATCTATCCATTTTTTGAATGCGAAATTGGTTCTATCAATATAATTTACAAAAACCATGAATGTCGGAGCGTTGATATCTACTTGTGTGATAAACATGATCTTACATATCTTATTCTTGGAGAAACGCGGAGGTCTGGTAAGCATATCCTGGGCGATGACTTTGTTGAGTTCGTTGGTATCGACTCTCTTGGTAGCTTCCGCATGGATCGCGCGGATCATCTTCATCAGATCCGGTATCCCCTGGCCAGTCTTCGCAACCATAGGCACGATCGGGATATATTTTGCAAAATCCATCTTGGCCTGTGTTTCTTTCATGATGTGTGTGAGTTGTTTTTTGTCGAGCATATCAACTTTGTTCATAGCTATCACCATAGGCAAAGCCAAATTATATACTTCACTAATCAGTGTCATATCTCTATGTGATATACCTTCGGTAGCATCCATCATTATCACGACTACTGGTCTGATGTACTCGAGCATATCTTTGGTCTTGGTATAGGCAATTTTTTCTATCCCGTGCATGTGTCCTATACGCTTGATACCTGCTGTATCAAAGATCGTAAAGTCTTGATTTTCATAGGTAAAGTCAGTGACGATATAATCACGCGTCGTGCCCGCTTTGTCCTCTACTTTGGATAGATACTGACCGACAAAAGTATTGAGCATCGTTGATTTACCTGCATTTGGTTTACCCACAATCGCAAATGAGATACCTGAGTGTTCTTGTTTGAGTCTAGCAAGCTCATCTTGCGCTTCTTGGAGTTGTGGATTGTTGTGCACAAATTCCAATATCATATCTTGGAGGGTATCAATGTTGGTTTCGTTTAATGCACTGACTCCGACGACATTTTCAAAACCAAGCGAATAATAATCAGCTATAGCTACATCATAATCATGTGATTTGTGTTTTTTGTCCAATTTATTTATGACCAATATCACCTTCTTCTTGCTCTGTGTTTTGATGATATAATCAAAAATATAATGCTCTTTTGCAGTAATCCCCGCAGCATCATCTATCATAAACAATATGAGATCACTATGGTCAACTATGAATTGGATGAAAGGTACTTCCTCTGTAAAATCCAACAATCCTGGACTATCCAAAAACGTAACCTTACCAATACCTGGTAGGTCTGCAGGATGACGCAAAATATCTGTCGTCGTACCAGCAATATCAGTAACGATCGCTCTAAATTGGCCTATCAATCTATTAAATAATGTGGATTTACCGACATTGGTAGCTCCTACTAATCCTATATGCATCGTATTTCATGAATAAACTACTCTGATACTATGGAAATGGAGTCAAAAAACAATATCTCTACACAGAACTTTATATTGTATCGCTACGTGATGGATCTTACTATACCAGATAATGCCAAGAGGATATATAAGGGGCATCATATAGAACTCCGAAATTGGGAACAACAATTGTTCGATAATACGGTAGATACCTTTGAAGGATTGAGAATTAGAGACTTTGTCCATACCATCGTAGTTCGTGATAACAAGATACTGTTAGCGCAGGAAGAACAACCTCGAATAGGCAAGTTCTATTCTTTTGTAAGTGGGAGTATAGACGACAACTATACTCCATCGGCTGCTGCGGCAAAAGAATTGGAAGAAGAAGCAGGTATAGTATCTCATGATTTAACTCATCTTGTTAGCTTTAGTGGTACTGGAGTAGTCGTACACATTCATGTTTTCATTACCAAAAATTTTAATGAAACCGGTATACAAAAACTAGAGCCAGGGGAAAAAATCAATCTCTTGTGGGTATCGTTTGAAGAGCTACTTACCTATATGCAACGCGATGATCGAAGAGCTCATGACTTCACTGTCCGAGCCAGTAAAAAATATTTCATACCCGGAAAGCATGAAGAGTTTAAGAAATTGCTTTTTGGATAATATTTTTCTTGCTTTGTGAGCCAAAATACAGATAGTGCAGTTCCTAGTTCCTTTATTAGAACAAAGAATATGAATCGACAAAAATTTATCGTCTATGCAGGAATTTTCCTCGACGTGTTATGAATTGGTGTACTTATACCTGCTACAGCAGAATTGATGCACTATTACCAGGTGACTGATTGGCAGATATCATTGGGTCTTACTGTATACGCTTTTTGTGCTTTTTTGGCTGCGCCAGTATTGGGACAATTGTCGGACAAATATGGGAGAAAAAATATTCTTATACTCTGTCTGATAGGAACGACTGCTTCCTTTGGGATTCTTTTCTTACCAAGTTTTGCTATATATCTCATCTCCAGAGTCATCAACTGAATTACTGGATGAAACATAAGTATCTACCAAGCGATACTCTCTGACATAGCGATAGATAATGCTGATAGGAAAAAGAATTTTGGGATACTGTGAGCGCTGTTTGGACTATGATTTATCGTATGACCACTCGTAGGGGCTGTGCTTGTCAAACAAGGTATCGAATGGGTTTTCTGATTTTGTTTTGTGTTCTCATTGATAGAGACGCTTATGATTATCTGGAAGTATAAGGAGACAAACAAACACATCACCCATCGCAAAATTACCTACAATCCTATCCCTGTATTTGTCAAATATCTTAGTCAAAAAAAATATACTGGCATCATGGGATCGAGTTTTTTTCTGAATGCAGCTGCATTTAGTTATCAATCGATCATAGCAATATTGTTGGTCAATAGATTTGCTACCCCGGGCTATGAAGTATGATATTATCTTGCCGTGATAGGACTCGTCAGTGCGATCAATCAAGGATTTTTGGTTCCTAAATTTTGGACGAAATTCTTCTCCAATAAGCAATTATTTTATATGATCCATATCGCGATCAT
>CAZEYI010000086.1:358-1877 GCA_964516785.1 uncultured Candidatus Peribacteria bacterium | reverse complement strand
GGACGAAATTCTTCTCCAATAAGCAATTATTTTATATGATCCATATCGCGATCATCCCTCTATTTTTCCTCATGGCCTTGGCGCCAAATTTATGGATATTTTTGGTAGCGTGGTTTGCTGTCGTGCCTTTTGCAAGTCTGGCAATGACGGTATATAACAGTGAGATCATCCAACACAGCCATAAAACAGAAGTAGGTGAAGTTAGTGGTCTTATGTGATCTATCGGTTCGCTCACTATGTTTGTCTGACCGCTTATCGGTTCGTATGCACTACTCAAGGAAATGAATGTGTTTTATGTAACAGTAGGAATAGCTGTCCTGAGTTTTATAAGCATCTTGTATTATATCCGTGTTATCCATAGTATAGAAGTATGAACTACGAACGCTTCCAACACAGCCTAGACGGCAAGAGTAAAAGCATATTTCTGGTCAACATGACAAAAGAGCCTGACCATCATTTTTCCGAAGCTGTTTTGTCTTGTCTAGAAAAATATATTTCTACTGGGAAACGCATATGAATAATTGTGAATAAAAAATGATATGCTGGTGGCATAATCTGTCACAGCTGTGGCAATATCCCACAATGTACGAGATGTTCGGTGAGCATCAGTTATTATAAAAACACCTGAGGCGATATGATGGGATTGTGTCATATTTGCAAGACACAATACGAGATGCCAAAAGTTTGTCCTGCGTGTCACAAAGCTGATATAAAACCGTATGGTCTCGGCACACAAAAAGTACAAGAATATATCAAAAATACCTACGGCGTTGATAGCCTTCGCGTTGAATCAGAAACCGTCAGTTCTCCAACTAAAATAACTAAGTTACTTGCTGAAGTAAGCAAGTATCAAGTCATCGTGGGGACATCATTACTCAGTACGCCAATCCCCGAATATCCGCTCGATGTCGTAATATTTCTTCACGCAGATACAGGACTCAATATGCCAGACTACGGAGCTTCTGCACAAAATTTTGAACTCCTCTATGGAACATTTTGCAAGCACAATGCGCCGTTTTTTATCGTGCAGACTTTTAATCCCGAGTGGCCCAGTATTCGCTATGCCTGCAAACTTGATCGTGCCTGATTTGAAAATATAGATAACGCATTTAGAAAAGAACACGACTATCCTCCCTTTGGAGAACTCTGTGTCTTGATGTATAAGAATGAGATTGAAGAAAGGCTCTATACACAAGTAGATAAACTCTACAAAGAGCTTCTCTATCTCAAAGAAAAATACGAACTCAATGATCTAGTCATCTACAGTACACCACCGCTCGTGTACAAAGTTTTTGGGAAGTATAGATATAATATCATTATCAAATGACACCAAGTTAGGCAGTTTGTAGATATCATCTATAGTAAGTGTAAGTTACAATCCAGAGGATTTAAAGTAGATTGGAATGCACAGAGTGTGGTATAATTGACTTTCTTATTGTGTTATATATACTAAGAATCAAACAAAATATAAAATCGGGGACAGGATACTGAACACAAAAAAATATGGAAACACTACTCA
>CAZEYI010000086.1:0-348 GCA_964516785.1 uncultured Candidatus Peribacteria bacterium | reverse complement strand
TAATAATTTTGTATAGATTGCAGGCTATTTATTTTTTGATGAGTATGGGGTATTTTTATGCTATTGTCGCTGCAATTTCACGAGGGCTTGTGTATACGCTAGATCAAAAAATTCTGGATAAAATTTCTCCTTCTATGCTTACTATTATACATTCGGTCTTTTTCATTATTGTCCTAACTCCCATCATACTCCACTCCAAAGAATTTAGCAACCTTAAGACCCTAGATCCACACACACTCAAATATATATTGTTTACACTGATATTTGGACTTGCGGGAACTATTTTTATCTACCTAGCTATCCAACAACTCGGATCAGCAAAAGCCGCTATTTTTGAAATAGCGTATC
>CAZEYI010000085.1:0-4917 GCA_964516785.1 uncultured Candidatus Peribacteria bacterium | reverse complement strand
GAGTCGTTTTTGCTTACTTTTGCAGATGGCAGGAAAAAGTGAGTCGCCGGAGGCTCTGAAATAACAAAAAAAAACAGAAACAAATCATCTAAAGTCATCCCGACCGCGCCCTGAGCATAAGCGAAGAAGTACTCTTGGGGTGAAGTGGAGGGATCTCGCGGAGCTATAGAGATTTCTCGACTTCGCTATGCTGCGCTCGAAATGACAGAGAGATAGTACAAAACAACCACAAAACATACCATATCACAAATGCGCAAATTTGGCTATCAGATCACACCCCTTTTTTGACAAAACAAAGCACTAGGAGTATAATAAAGACATATTATATCACCTACCAAAACTATGGACAAAATACAGTGTGAACAACTCCTCCACAACCAATACAAACAAAACGGCGAGAAATCCCCGTCTATTTCCAAACTTACCAGCGAAGCACGAGGCACACAAAAAGCAGATTGTACCGCACAACTCGGCTGATTTGCTGCTATCCAAAAAATAATCACCGAAGATACCCGACAAACTACCGTACAACACAATGCACCTACCCCAGTAGCTGCCACATCCACTTCTTGGGAACAATACGGCATACTAGCCATCGAACTCATCATAGGATTCATAGCATTGATTGTCGTAGGAAAATGCCTGAGCCGAGCTATGGAATTGATCTATGATGTAGCCAATGCACACAATATGATCTACATGAAAGTTATGCTCCCGAGAGGTGAAGGCAAGGTCGATCGTGAAGAAAACAAAGAAATCGCCAAAGATATGAAAGAAAAAATAGGCCGTATGGGTCAAGTACTAGCCAATCTCAGCAAACTATGATCACTCAGTACTTGGGACAATTTGCGAAATGTGGTATTCAAAAAACCCAAGATGTCTCTCATGTATCATTACGAAGATGGGAAATTATTTTTCTATATAGCTACCTATAGCGATTATACACACATCATCGAATCCGCCATCAGTTCACAGTACGCAGATGTATCCATAGAGATCAGCGACAAACCACAGATATTTGATAAGAAGTTCACCGAAGTCATGCCATTGGAGTCTGAGAAAAAAAGTATCTATACGATCAAGATGTTCAAACATGCTGCTGATGACCAGATCAATAATATCATCGATTCGATCAGTAGTATATCAGTATACGACAAGGTAACGATAGTAATGAATATCAAACCCGTCAGCGAATCACGAAACAACCAAGCCAAACAAGATATCAACAGACTATACAAAAATCTTGAACTCGAATCCCCACGATGGTACAAATTATTTATGCCACGATTACTTATCAAGTTCTTATTCAAATGACCAAGTGACAAACCCAACGAAGAAAACGTTACTATGGTACGTATGGTCAAAGCCAAAGAAGATACGCTCAATGCAATGGGTGAAGAAGCAGGTAACCCAGCATTCAAGACAGGACTCTATATAGTAGTATGATCTGATGATGCCAATAGAGCCAAAGAATGATTGGAAAGTATCCTCAGTGCATACAGTGTATATACAGATGAGTACGGTAATGAATTAGTCCACCCTGAAAACAAATCCGATCTCTTTGGATTTTTCTACAAACCTATCTGGAAACTATGTGTGCAATTTCATCTCGTTGCAGTTGGCGCGATCAAAAATATTTTCACTACCAATGAGTTAGCATCACTCTTTCACTTCCCTGCGAGAATTTACAACCGCTCCGAAGCAATTCAATGGATGCCATTCAAAGTACTCCCAGCCCCAGACAATATTCCACAATTCACACAAGAAAATGGATATGTCCTATCAGGTATGCTAGCTGAAGAATACAAAGGCGGTGATCTATCGGATATACTCCATGAAGATAAATACGATACACACCGAGCAGTAGGTGAAAAGAAAACAAGAGAAGAAAAATTAGTAGATCTGGATCACATCCCAGCCGACAAACGCAAATCAGTGACGGTCGTAGAAAAAGATGGGAAGAAGATGGCCAAAGCCACCGTAGAAAAAAAAGTAAAATGATTTAAATTATACAAAGACGGCGTATTCTTATGAGTAAATAATTATAGAAATACTCTCTCTCCTATATATATAAAGAGAAACGATAGAACCAGACACCATTATATGATCGGAAAATCTGGTACAGGTAAATCAGTGTTCCTCGATATGCTTGCCAGACAAGACGCATGGAACGGCGATGGCTTCTGTTTGATAGATCCACACGGCGATCTTGCAGAGTCAGTATTGGAGTACATACCAAAAGAAAGAGCAAAAGATGTCATATACTTCGATGCAGGTAACGAAGACAGACCTATGTGATTAAATTTGTATGAGATTGCTCATATAGATGAAGCAGATAGAACAGTGAACGATGCCACAGAGATATTCTTGAAGATGTTTGGTCCAGAAATATTTGGTCCACGTATCCAGGAATACTTCAAGTATGGATCACTGACACTCATGGAAGACTTTGATGACAAACCCACACTACTTGATGTGCCAAGATTATTTACTGATGATGCGTATAGAGAGTACAAAGTAAAAAAAGTACAAAACCCTGTAGTCAAAAACTTCCGAGAAAAAACATACAACGCGATGGGCGATAGAGAAAAACAAGAAATCATTCCATACTTTACATCGAAGTTCGTATCGTTCAATACAAATAGACTCATCAGAAATATTATCGGTCAAACCAAATCAGCATTTGATTTTGCAGACGTAATGAACAACGGCAAAATATTGCTGATCTCACTATCCAAAGGTAAGATAGGAGAACTCAATGCACAGTTGCTTGGTATGATCATCGTATCCAAAATTTATAACGCTGCGATGGCACGTGCACGTATACCAGAAGAACAGAGAAAAGATTTTTATCTCTACGTGGATGAATTCCAGAACTTCATATCAGGTACATTTGCCGACATATTATCTGAAGCAAGAAAATATAGGCTCTCACTCATCATGGCTCACCAGTATATCGCACAGTTGGAATGAGGATGAGGAAATAATATCTGACAAGACAAATGATGAAAGAGCGATGTAAAAGCTGCAGTGTTTGGTAACGTCGGTACGATGATGTCATTCAAGGTCGGTGCACCTGATGCAGAGTTCTTAGAAAAAGAGTATGTGCCTACATTGTGAGCATGAGATATCGTTGGTATCGCAAACTACAAATCATACATCAAACTAAATATCGACAACGCAACATCTCGTCCATTTAGTATGAACATGTTGTATTCCAAAGATTACAGAAACAAAAAAATCGCAGCAGTATTAAAAGAATATTCTGCAAAAAAATATGGACGCAAAAGAGAATTTATCGACGCAGAAATTTCTGCAAGATTAGGTTTGTGAGTAGATGAGAAGACATTGCCATCAACTGATGCACAAGCAGCACCAGCAGCGGATACTTCTACACCATTGACAACTCCTCCACCAGCAGAAAACACATCGACTCCAGCAAAAACTGCATAGCAATTTTTTAGAACGATTCTTCCATATAGCGTTTCATTAGGTACAAAGTGATAAAAATGCTCTTGCAATGTTTTTTATTTTATCTATAGACATAGATAATGCGTTTTATAACCTATAAAAATAAAACAGTATGAAATTGTTAAAGTACGGTGTTGTAGGAGTATTACTTGCTGAAGTTGTGTATCTATTTACCAGAGACCAGAAATTACAAAAAGAAATTGAAAAGACAAAATGACGACACAAGATTGAAAAGATCAGTAACGAGATCATAGAGCTAAACAAAGAGCTCATAGATAAAGTATCACATTATGACTACAAAGCAAGATTGGAACAAGCACAGAAAATCGTAGCAAAAAAAGAGAAGGAATTAGAAACAGAAGTTAACAAAATACAAAAATATACCAACTCCCTTGGTGATAAAAAAGTAAACGATATCGTCAAGGATGCAAAAAACGCCAGCACAAATCTTTTAACTTTATTCCAAAATACTATCATGGCAACTACAAAAAAGAAAGCAGTAGCAAAAAAAGCACCAGCTAAAAAGGTAGCTCCAAAAAAAGCAGCTAAAAAGGTAGCTAAAAAAGTAGTAAAGAAAGCAGCTCCTAAAAAAGCAGCTAAGAAGGTAGCAAAAAAAGCAGCTCCTAAAAAAGCAGCTAAGAAAGCAGCTCCAAAGAAAAAGAAATAGTTGGAGATTAGTGGCTCATTTTATCATTATCGTTCATCATGTTGTTTGACTTCCAGGCTTTTGTTGAAGAATTAAGAGAAAAAGCTGAAAAAAAACAAATCGTCGAAAAGTATGAGAAAATCTTCTGACCCATACAAGGACAGATCGAGGACCAACTCTGGTTCAAAGAATACTTGACCAAGTTTATGCCTTTGCCTTACCGTGTACCAGAAGAGCTCAAATCTGACTTCAACCGAGATCTTCTCGAACAACTAGTAGTCGCTTCATTTAGTAGTGACTATGAACTCAAGAAAGGTACTGACGAACAAGCTGTGGACAAAGAACTCTTTATCGCCGTAAAATCTGGTGATCAAAGTGTTGTAAAGACCATATCTGAACTTCGATCATTCCAAATCTTGAGACTGTACGAGATCTACATCGAGGAACAGATCAATCTCCATGCACTTATGCACGAAGATGAAAAAGAGAAGGCAGCTATTGAGCAAGAAAGAGAAATGAGATTAAAAAAATGGAAAGCAGTACATGAAACTATCGATAGAGATGAATTGCAAGCCAAGGCCAAACTTGAGCAAGAGTCAAAGCTCGGCAGTCTATACGATCAACTATAAAACTGCATACAAACAAAAACATACAAAAGAGACGAATCGCAAGATTCGTCTTTTTCGTTATCAAAAGATTTATTTTTAAGTCGGGCAATTGCATGAGAAATAATTCTATTAACGCGAAGTGCTGTAAAGCCTACGCTGACTAAGCAAGTCCGCAAAACCAACTCGCGAGCT
>CAZEYI010000084.1:0-5018 GCA_964516785.1 uncultured Candidatus Peribacteria bacterium | reverse complement strand
CTATCAAGGTGGAGACAATATTTCATTTAGAGTAACGCTTACTAATAACGGTCCAGCTCCTATTAGTAATGTCACGGTGAGTGATATCTGGCCATCACAATGTGTAAACTTTACAAACGCAACTGTATCAAATAATGCATTTGCACAGACATCTATCGTCAATCCATATGCATGGCAAACAGCAACTATGACTGCTGGTCAGACAGTCAACATAGACCTCGTAGGTGTCGTAAGTAATGATCCAAACTGTGCTGGTACTCACTACAATACTGGTAGAGTTGTGTATACAATAAATGGTAATACTATAACTCTCGAGAGACCAGTACCATTTGTTATCGATGTACCAAATCCAGGCTTGTGTGACGAATTGGATACAAATGATAGTACTGTCGTACTCATCGAAGACGATGATGACGAAGAAGAAGTAGAATTTACGTGTAGTACTGTCAATAATCAAGTTGCCAATATCCGTATCGATTGTGGCAATGGAAATGATTATAGTCAAGTCGGTTCGTCACTTACCTATACATGTGAATACGACGAAGATGATATTGGTGATAGACCATTGGTACAATGTTTTGTAGATAATGTAACCAACAATCAATGTCAACAACGTCTCATCGTCGATGAACCAAGATTGGCAGATTGTGGTAATGGTATCATCGAATGATATGAACAATGTGATCTCGGTGAAGGTACTCATACTATCGATGAATGGCTTGATGAAGAAGAAGATGTCAGAGCTGCTGATCGTTATGAAGGAGATACATGTAGAAGCTGTTCTATCAGAAGCAATGATAATGATGAACCATATGAACCAGTTGCATGTTTTGGTGTCAATACATCATTATCAGTGCAACAAGGTGAAATATTACCATTCCGATGGTACATCCAAAATAACGATAATATCGTAGAAGGTGAAGATAGCTGTGACAATCTAGATGATGGAGAAATACCAGCAGACAGCATGAAATGTTTCTTCTCTGTATACAAAAATCATCTCGAAGATCCTGTCATTGAAGATGTAGAATTGGATTGTGCTATCGATCAATGGAACAATGACGTCTACTATAATTTCTTTGAACAAAACTATGCAGATGCTGCAAACGCACTTGGTAAGTTCTCATTCCCAATTGGTGATGCATTTGATGTCTATGGCGAATACAAGGTAGTATTGGAAAGAGTAGAATATGAATATTGTAGAGATGAAAATGAAGACGATGGCGAAGTGGTGGAAAGAATATGTGATGTAAACTTTGCACTCACAAAACCATACATGATAGCGAGAACCGCCTTGGGTACCAAGCCACAGGCAAGTAGTATCGATCTATCAGACTTCTACGATATCAACGATCAACCTATACTCAATAGTACGGATATCAATGATATCCTCGTAGTCAATGAATCTGAATACGATGGTGGCACTGCTCTATCAAGTTTGGTAAGCTCATTTGTAACAAACTATAGCAATATCGGTGTGGCGGTAAATAACGCTAGCTTTGCTAATCTCTTTGAAGGTGGCAATCAAATCACTATCAAGAAAGTACCTGGCAAACAGATCTATATCTTTGATGGTAATGGGGCAGATAGACTCACACTCAAAGAACTCAATGGATTTGATAAACCATTTACTATGATCGTGAAGAATATGGACTTGGTCATCAAGTGATCGATGACAAGCACCCATGGTATGTTTATCGTCCAAGGTGGTAAAGTATCGTTTGTAGAGCCAGATAGCAATAGATGTGCGCAGAGACAAGTAGTCAACGGTGTATTTATTACTGATAGTGGATTTGGCGTAGAAGATGCAAGTATCACGATCAATAATCACCTCGGATTACCTCGATGTAATGAAGGTGGATTGACTGTCAGATGAGTGCTTATTGGTGATGGTATTGAAGACTTAGTCATGCAAAGAAGATCACATCTTAATGAATGGTTCCGTGTGGTATCGAGCACTCCTGCAGCTGTTAAGGCTGAAAGAAGAAATGAGATATTCAACGGTGCCGCTCTCCTGATAGACTACAATCCAAATATCTGGAGCGATCTCCCTCCTGGTATGAGCGAGTTTACCCAAGTATTGGATGTTTATAGACAATAGTAGACAATCCTTATATTACTCCATACCTATAAAAATACTGTGTTCTGACCGAGCACAGTATTTTATTATGTGTAGACGCAATCTTTTTGCATATAAAACGCTTGATTTTGCATCCGGATTTCATATACATTGACGGCTAAAACGTTTTTTTCGTTGTATTTAATCTTGAGAAATCTGGCTCATGCCTACTATTAACCAACTTATTAAAAAAGGAAGAAAGAAGAAGAC
This sequence comes from uncultured Candidatus Peribacteria bacterium, assembly GCA_964516785.1. Lineage (GTDB taxonomy): Bacteria > Patescibacteriota > Gracilibacteria > Absconditabacterales > Absconditicoccaceae > CAZEYI01. Next base: position 2,689 of record CAZEYI010000084.1, on the reverse strand, counting down.
CTTCAAATCAAAGGCACCTGCATTGCAATTTGGTATCAACAAACTTGATAATAACAAGAAAGTTAGAATCCCAGCTCCTTTCAAAAGAGGTGTATGTCTGAAGGTGTCAGTAATGACTCCAAAGAAACCTAACTCTGCACAAAGAAAGTTTGCTAAGGTAAGATTGTCTAACGGTACTGAAGTATTGGCATATATTCCTGGTGAAGCACATACTCTTCAAGAGCACAGCGTTGTTATGGTAAGAGGTGGTAGAGTAAAGGATTTGCCATGAGTGAAGTATCATATCTTGAGAGGTAAATACGATGCGAATCCTGTTTCTAATAGAAAGCAAGGAAGATCATTGTACGGTACCAAGAGACCAAAGGGTTAAGCTTAGAGTATTTCGCTGTAAAAAAATATAATAGTGTCTATTGAATTCCAATACCTCCATGAGCTATCCAACCATGGAGAGTTGTACAAAGCGTGGTGGCTACGTACAAACACAGTTATTATTTACATTATTTAGCTTCGAATAGAAGATGTGAAAATTTAGTAAAGTAGATGTTATCATCTCTCCTAAGACTAACGAGAGAGAAGAAAAAATCATCAACTATCTCATGAAAGACGGGAAAAAGGCTGTCGCTAAGAGAATCTACAACGACATGCTCAAGGAAGTGAAGCTTGCTGGACATATGAATCCTAACTCCGTAGTAGAAACTGCTATCGAAAACGCTGCTCCCACTATCATGGTGAAGTCTAAGAGAGTTGGAGGTTCTGTATACCAGGTTCCTGTTGAAGTAAAGCCAAAGAAAAGATTGTTCTACTCTATCAAATGGATATTGGAAGCGTCTAGAGGTAAATCTGGCAAACCTATGTTCAAGAGATTGGCTGAAGAATTGTTGGCTGCTTACTCAGGTCAAGGAGCTGCAGTAAAGAAGAAAGAAGAAGTGCACAAGATGGCTGATGCCAACAAAGCGTTTGCTTATATGGCTAAGTACATCAACTAATTATATATGTCATGTTCATTTTAATCATCCTACTACACAATGGGTAATACAAATGGTGGTAAATTTCCACGCAGACTGTACAACTTAAATGTTATGCGTACGAAGTCTGGAACCAAACCAAAGAAAGCTCTCGAACGATATATCGATCTTCTCAAAAAAGAAGAAACACAAGGTAATACTAAGTGGATATATAAGACTAAATTGCAGGCTACTGCAAGATTGAAGAAGTATGGTATCTCTTTGGATACTGTCCGCTCTCACTTAGAAAAAAAGTGATTGACGCATTTAGCTACTAAATTGAGCGCGTAATGAGACTCAAGACGAGAGGAAAGAAAAAGCTACATAAAGCTCTCAATAGAGTGGAAAGAACTGTTGTGATGGACGTAAGAAACAGTCTTGAACAACAAAAGAAATGGAAAGCTAAGGTAGTTAATAATAGAGCTGCTAAATAAGCTTCCTCCAATATTTTATTATGATGAGCATGTATCCCAATGCACGTGCAAAGATTGAAAAACATATACGCCACTAAACAATACCACATATTGCCTATCAGATCAGGTATGATGTTGGAATTGTATGAAAAAGTGGGAGAAGGTGACAACGTAAGAGTCCAAAGATTCAAATGATTGGTCATCCAGGTTAAGAAACCTAGTCACCCAGATGGTACATTTACTATCAGAGGTATGGTCGCTGGTATTACTGTCGAAAGAATATTCCCATTAGGGTTTATGAAATTTGAAAAAGTAGTACTTTTGGATCAATACAAGACAAGAAGAGTAAGATTGAACTATATCAGAGAAAAGGTAGGTAAAGATGCTAAGATGAAGAGTATCTTGTCTGCTGATCAAAAAGATGTAGATCTCTTGGTGATAGCTAAAGCTGCTGTTACTCCTCAAGCTGCTGTTGCAGCTGTAGAAGAACAGATTGTGGAAGTTCCTACTACTGAAACTCTTGTAGAAGAAATTGCTGAAACTCCTGAAGTAGCAGCAAGTGAAGAAGCTCCTACTGCAACAGACACAACAGAAGAAACTGTAGCATAATTATTATAATTTTATTCGACTTGTTTGACTATCATGCAAGAATTAGCTGTCGATATTCGTACGACATTTGGAAAGAAAATGAAACCTTTGAGAAAGCTTGGTAAAGTACCAGCTGTTATCTATGGGAAACATCTTAAATCTCCTATGTCTGTATTGTTAGATAAAAATGCTTTTTTGAAAGCATACAAAGCCAGTGGTACATCTACTGCTATCACACTTACAGGTGAAAAATTGAAAGAATTAGTACTTGTTGCTGATGTTCAGCTTGATCCAGTAGGTGATTTTGTATTGCACGTGGACTTCCATGCGGTTAAGTCTGATGAGAAGGTAACTGCAGACGTACCAGTCGTATTGGTTGGTACATCTATAGTAGAGAAAAATGCTGAAGGTAGAGTTCAAGTAGTATTGTCTACTATCGAAGTAGAAGCATTCCCTCAAGATCTTCCTCACAACATTGAAGTAGATATTAGTACTTTGGAACATGTCCATGATGTAGTATTTGTGAAAGAATTGAAATTCTCTGATAAGGTACAAGTACTTACAGACGGAGAACAGGCAGTTGTAACTGTAATGGCTCTATCTGAAGAAGAAGTAACTAATGAAGCGCCTAGCGCAGACGAAGCAGCTGGTGCTGCCGCTGCTGAAGCTAAGGCCGCTGAAGAA
>CAZEYI010000083.1:0-5018 GCA_964516785.1 uncultured Candidatus Peribacteria bacterium | reverse complement strand
TCACTTGTCTCATAATATTTGAGACAACACACTATCAGCAAAGGAATCTACGAAAGCTTGCTGATATTGCAATGCGAAACGCTGCGGGATGTCATAGACAGAGATCTTGGTGTCATGGACAAGCACGAAGGATTTAAATTGTTTGAGTTCTTCTTTGGCTGTATCAAATATAGTTTTGTACAGTACAAGTGGTGAATGATAGAATAGTATGTTCCAATCTCCCATGAGATAATCGTGCAATACTCAAACATAACTCTTGTAGAGTTTGAGTTCGTTGTTAGGACTAATTTTAATCGGCGCATTTTTGCATTTGATGGTGGCATCCTCGTAAGTGATGCAGACATTATTTCCCAAGCGGGTGAGCTGTGACTTCTGGAGTATGCTTAGATCTAAGGTACTTATCGTCTTCAGAATGCCTTGCGTAGTAGTAAATGTATCTCACTCTTCTGGTTTTTCGTAACAAAATGTATCAAAAATATGTCCATCTTTTTCTATAGAAACACAGCTGGCTGTATTTAGGAAAGCGAAATTACCTACAATCGTTTGTTCTTGTCCTGGCAACAAAATGCCTGTAATTTTTTTCTTGGTCTTGTTGGTGCGAAGATTGAAGCCTTGTGATAGATCTATGGGCAAAGAACCTGATAATAAAAGCGCAATACTCTCTGCGTTCTCGTCTTTGCCTTGAGGATTTGGAGTCAATCATGTTATATATATCTGGTAATCTAGCGGGGCCTGTGTTTGATCTCCTGTCGTCGTTACTTTCTCCTCTGGTGTATAACAATATGTATCAAATAGTCTGTCTTGTCGATGGATGGATACACAAGTATCTTTACTATTTGGGAAGCGAAAATTGCCTATCAATATCTCGTTACCTTGTATGATACCAAAGCTGGTCAGGTATCTTTTTGTGTTATTTATCATCAGATAAAAATCATCAGCAAGATCTATCTGATCTGATCATACATTGATATGTAATTCTTCATTATTTATATCATCTCCGAGCGGATCGTAGACAATATTTACAATATCTATGTTTGTATTTGTATAATCTGTTTCTGATTTGCTATCATCTGAATTGGCTTCCTCTGACTCGTCTGCTTGATAGCAGAGTGTATCTATTATGATGTCATCAAACATTAGAGAAACGCATGCATCATAATTTGGAAAACGAAAATTGTCGGTAAATGTCTGTACTCCTCCTGTAGTCAGTACGCCATCTATAGTGACATTTCTTGTGCCAATGCGAAGCCTGACATTACTTAAATCAATGCTTGCTGGAGAAAATAATTCGAGACTAATTTGTTCGTTATCGAGGTCTGCCCCAGGCGGATCATAAACTATGGATATAATACGAATATCAGGAGGAGTTGTGATGTCACTAGCAAATGGATCATAACAATATGTGTCTATAATCTCTATACCCTGCGATCGCAAAACACACGTGGCTGCACTATTTGGGAAGCGGAAATTGCCAGTCAATGTCATACTGCCGGAATAAAATCACACAAAATCTTCCATTCCAAAGTTTCTGGATCATATAAGTAGTTTTGTTTGTTCATCTATGATAATCCCACTAGCAACAAATGAGATGGTTTCATTGTCGATATCGTTACCTTCTGGATCATACACGATGTTTGTAATATCAAAATATCCTGTAAATGATGGTATAGCGACTCCTGTCATCTGCGTATTACCTGTGTCTGCAATAGTTCACGTTGTAGGATAGCAGTATATATCAAAAATATTGGTCCCTGTTAGTAAGCTGACACAGGCGCTGGTATTTGGGAAACGGAAATTTCAGGTAAATGTTTGTATCTGTCCTGCCAATAATATTCATGATAAAGACTGTGTTCATGATCTCGTACTGACTGCTATACGAGCATGCTTAAGATCGAAATCTACGTTAAATAAGGAATGCAATGTAATAGTTTCTCTATCTATGTCAGATCAAAAAGGATCATACATCACATCGACTATATCTATTCCCGATGCCTCTGAAGACAGATCGTCCTCTTGCTCAGGATCATCTCATGAGCAGGATCATCCACCACCTCCTCATCAACCACGCATAATAGTCTGCGATGATTTGTAATTTAATAGATTATGATCAAATCATGGGCTGATTGTTGTGGTGCCTTCAAAGATCCTCTGACAGTCTCCCAATCAGCTAAAAACGACCCCATTTTGGTCTCCAAATGTACGTATGTCGACAATGTCCAAAACTTGTCCATTTTGTCCATATATCTCTAGATATCATAGTTCTCACCTAATTGATAACTCTTGGTTATCATGTAGACTATTGTTGTCAATCAAGCTATTTGTGTCCATAGATACAAGAAAATAGTCGCCAGCTTCTTCAGTGACCAAAAACGTTGTTGGATTTGCTATTAATGACCCGCTTAATGTTATGCTTTGGTCAAATGACGAGGGTACATATAATTCAATATATGGTAGATAATCGCCACTACCAAAAAACACCTCTGAGACTTGGATTTCTGAACCCAAAGATGCACAATACGCTGGCGTTCAATCTCCTCATCAACTCGATTGTTCTTCTCCAATATCTATAAATTGATCATATACGGTAAATATAGTGCCTGGATTTGCTATAATCCCAGACGGCACATTGGCTACTCTATCTCCTGTGGCAACGGTGAGTTGCAATTGATTGTTGTATCGAACTTTTTCAAAAGAGTTTTGTCCATCAATATATGGTGCTACAAGCTCCTCTGCTATATCAAAAACATCTATCGTTTGCGCTTGATAGGTAAGAACTGCCTCAATGTTTCCATCGTCAGGAATGACCAGATTTTCTATGGGAACTATAACCATGCTAGCATCTATGAAACTTGAGATTGTATCTGCGATCACAATCGATGACTGCGCATTAATGGAGACAGATATAGCCAAAGGGACATTACTCAATCATTGGATATTTATTTCACCGGCAAATTGCTCTAAGCTATTGTTTGTAATCTCAAATCGTTCGTCTGCTCACTCAAAATAAACCTCTGAAATAATGAGGTCTGGTAGCTCCACGCCAATAAATCAGTCATATACTACTCATGGGTTGCTGGGGTGTCAGACTGCACTATTTGCAATATAAGGTTCCTGAGAAATGTATATGTTGTTATCTGCTAGATTTTTGTGAATAGATGCATTGGTGAGCTTGGCTGTTGCCATCGTCCCTGTATCTACTGAAAATGTTGATATAGTATCGGCTCAGGAAATAAGACGGATGGCAATAGGCTGTGTGTCTGGGAAATTGAGCGATAGGCCAGTTCTGGCTACGATACTCTGGTCTGTAACCATAGATGCATTGTCTCCAACGATGACTACCTCTGTAGCAGGTATTTGTATGTTTGGTATCGTGACTGTGCTAGCTTTTGCTCATGATAAAACGATACTTCAGGAATAGTTTTCGGATCATGGATTGTAGACCTCTACCCGCTCATCAGTACTGTCAAAATAGACCTCTGAAATTATAAGGTCAGCATGTACCTGTGTACAGAACGATATGACCAAAAGAATAATTATAAGAAACCTTTTCATGCAAAATAATGCAGGAACTAAAAAAGCAATCTTACGAGAAGATTGCTTTGGCTATAAGATGTTTGGTGTGAATAATGCCTGACATAATATCAGGATTGTATGGCTTTTTATGGAATCCTTTGTGCTGCTGAACGGTAAAGTCTAGTGTGGACGTAAAGTTGTGCTTTTTCTGGTCTAAGACTATATCTTCGTAGTGTTTGTGATATCGGAGGGCATTATCTTTTTGGTCGTGTGTCCAAGGAATAGGGATGATGATAAGCCTAATGTTATAGAGCTTTAGCTCTGCAAGAGATGTGGTCCCAGCACGGGTAATTGCAATATCTGCTAGATGACACAGTGCGGACATATCATGCTGACTGACGTAATCAAATACCGTCACCCCTGCAAATCCTGCAAAATACTTCTTCATCTCTGGATTTGCAATCCCTCAGACAATAAGGAAGTGAAAGTGATCAGACAATCTAGCATTGCGAATCAGCATATCTGAGAGAGTCTCATAGATAGATCTAGCCCCCAAAGAACCTCACAAGACTAAGATATATGTCTTTTTGGGATCCTTGGAATCTATGTGTTTTTGGATAATGGGATCGTATTTGGCACCTGGTTGATAGACCATATCGTTGGATAGTATCTGCCCTACGGTAGTAGCTGAGCTTCGAATTCCATCAAATCCAGTAAATGTCTGCTTAGCTCCTCGAGCTGCAATGCGATTAGTAAGTCCTGGTTTGGTATCAGATTCGTGAACAATGAGCGGAATTTTGAGCATCTTCGCACCCAATATAATAGGGAGAGCGATAAAGCCGCCTTTACAGAAGACGACATCTATCTGCTGACGGCGAAGAAAGTGCGTGGCGGATACTATCCCCCAAACCAATCTGGCTATGTCCCAGATGTTTTTGAGGATCGATAGGAAGCGGGTTTCTCTACGAAATTTTCCTGAGATAACATGTATGAACTCCACGTGAGTATGTTGGGGAGACAGCTTGTCATATTCATTTTTTTCTAACCCATTACGAGATCCTGCTCGGTAGAGTTTGTCGATACGACTAAAATAATCGCTGTGTGTATCCAAAAATTTGATCATACTACGAATAGGGTAGACATGTCCACCCGTGCCTCCTCCTGCCATCACTATACGAAGCTTCTTCATAGTTACCAAGCCGTTTTCTAAAGATATTGACAGGAGTGTACATATGGCGAAATAAATTGCAAGAATAAAAAAAGACCTCCTTATGAGGTCTCTGTATAGGTATATAAAGATACTAATGTCCGTGTGGTTCAAACAACATTAAGGCAGCCATTGCGCCCACTCCTATCAAGAAGAACAATATTTGTATAGTAGCTGATTTTGCTTCAGTTTCTTTGTGCATTTCTGGGATGAGGTCCGATCCTGCTATGTATAAAAACGATCATATTGCTATAGGTATCAATATATTATGGAGCTCTTCTACTGTGTTTTGCGCGAC
>CAZEYI010000082.1:0-5022 GCA_964516785.1 uncultured Candidatus Peribacteria bacterium | reverse complement strand
TGCTTATCTTGGGTTTATTGATATGATAGGATTTAATGATAGAGCTATCCTTTCAGTCAAGTCATGATCAATAGAATTTGGAATAGATCAATGAGGTATAGATGAAATTGAATTTGACTTTAATACCGAATACTGGAGCGTGGAAAGCAACAGCTGATTTGACAACTTATGGATGGACTTCAATAGCAACTTCTTAGGTATAAATACTGCTTCTCCTCAGAAAGCACTACATGTAAGTGGAGCTATAGTGAGTAGTGCGATGTTTATTGGTGGGGCAGCATCATTCTCTGGTACGATAGACGTACAAAATGTAAACTCTATATTTGTTGATCCGAGTTGATGAGATATACATGGGCTTACCAATGGAACTGTGGGGCAAGTGATCTATATCATCAGAAATCAGAATGGAGCTAATAATGTTACCATATACAACAATAGCAATGGCAACAACGCGGATTTCCGAAATCCCGGATCACTCAATCTTAGTATCGGAACCAATCGTGGATTGCAATTTATATACAATGGATGGAATTGGATGCAGATACAGTAAGCAACGTTGTCAAAATACCCATCAACAATATAGTAAGAAATTTGACAGATAAGCCAAAAACACATACAATTAGGTATGTGTTTTTTAGTACGCTACTTGCTCCATGAAAAAGTTTTTTAAAGAATACCTCTGATTACTCGCTGCTATATGCCTTGCGGGGGGATCTCTTTTTGCGTTCAATATCTCCACCAGCATCGACAATGCTCTCCAAGTCATCAAAACTATCTGGGTAACGTCTGATGGTACTACTAATAACCCTCCTTTTGTAACTATGGATGGAAGTGGGTGATATGTCAGCATCGGGACTACCGGTAGTACTGAAACATTAAATGTTGCTGGATCCGTCTTTGTGCAAGACAATGAAGTTGGATTTTTTGCGGGGAATGATGCTACGAGTGTTTTTGGGTTTCCAATAGGTGGAGCTTATATGGGCATCGATGCAACTGCATCGTCTGGGGCAACTGCAGCTATAGTAGCATATGACACAAGAGCAGTAGATCCTAGTGACGGTAAACTATGAGTCAATATTGCAACAAACTCAAATATTGGGATAAACGGAGCTGAATCCGAAGCTTCTCTCAATACAAGCAAAGGCGAAAATATGGATCTGAAGGTGGAAGTTTGACTTGATCTATCCAATTACGATCAACAAAATCACAGTTGATTTGTAACATCACAAAATAGATCTGAAGTAAGTATGGACGCTGATCATATTAGGATATTTACCGAATCATGAACAGTACGTACTGCTACTGGCTCTAGTGATAATTTTGACTATACCAATAGTAGATCATCAAATATAGAGATAGACCCTGCTTATCTCAAAATATATGGAAATGGCTGATATGCTGACCTATATTTCAATAGCTCTCTATGACTCTTTGGTTTTGCGCAAAACAATCCTGGCAATACGGTGGATATTGGCTGAGGATATGTGCCTGGTACATTAGGTTTGCGTTTTTCAGGACGAACAGGCAATGCATGACAGGTACTAGGACTCAACAATGTCGGTGATGTAGTTTTGTTAGGACCTCTTGGGGGTGGATCAAGTGGCCCATGGGAATATGGTGCCGGATCGCCACAATCAGCACAAATTAAAAGTGCAGGCAATACATCGAATGGTCCTCGGGCAGTGGTTGGTGGGCTCAACAATATCGGGGATGGTTATGCATCATTTGTCTGAGGAGGCTTGTATAATGAAGCATCAAGTAGTGGTAACGTAGCGGTGTGAGGTGCATATAATAAATCACACTGATTGCTTCTCAGCTCTATCGTGTGAGGTACATATAACACGATCAATAGTGGTGGTAATGTATCTTTTATATGAGGGTGATCTGACAATATTATCAATGAAAGAAATAGCGCAATCGTTGTATGAAGTAATAACATTATAGATGCTGTATCAAGCGCGATAGTGTGATGAGAATATAATACTATTCACAGTAGCGCTACACAAGCATTTATTGGTGGAGGTAGTGGCAACGCTACATCAGGAAGTTTGTCATTTATTGGTGGTGGGCTTGGCAATATTATAGCATGAGCATACACCACGATTGTCGCCGGGGTATCCAACATTCTCAATGGAGCCTATGGATTTATATGATGATGAAAATCTAATGTCCTTACCGTATGAGCATTATATAGCTTTGTCGGTGGAGGTGAGAATAATTCTGTGACTGATCGATACTCTACTATCGTATGAGGGCTTAACAATGTCAATCAATCAGAGAAATCATTTATCGGATGAGGGGAAGGAAATAATATAGAGCTCAATAGCTGATTATCAGCAATTGTTGCTGGGTCAGGCAATACAATTAATTCTGGATCAGTCAATTCGTTTATTGGTGGAGGTTTTGACAATGTCATACAAGATTCATTTATGTTTGGAGGCAACCTTATAGTATGATGATGAGCAAATGTCATCACTAATGGTATAGTTGCTTCAATTGTTTGAGGTTATGGCAATGATATATGAGGTGGTGGTGGTATGTTTATCTGATGAGGTGGGAACAATCATGCAGATGGCGATGGTATGACAGTAGTAGGATGAAGTCATAACTGGGCTGGTTCAATAAGTTGAACTGCAGCTCAATGATTTATTGGCGCTGGTAGTGATAATACTCTGCTTGACTCATCGAGATCATCTATCGTATGATGATCAGGAAACAGAATCGAAGAAGCTTCTGATGGATCATCTATAGCTGGAGGATATAATAACAACATATACAATGGCAAGGAATCGGCTATTGTATGATGATCTTTCAATACACTTAGCGGTTCAGATTTCTCTATCGTATGAGGTACTCAAAATTTTGCTTCTGGGACTGCTTCTGTCGTATTTGGTAGAAATAGTCAGGCCTTAGGATCTGATGCTTTCGCATTTGGCGATCTAGCACAAGCTCTCCACCCACATACCTTTGTGTGGAATGATGGATGAGTTCCCTTTGCTTCTACACAATCCAATACATTCCTTATACATGCATCAGCTTGAGTTGGTATCAATACAAATAATACGAACAGCAAAGCATTGAGAGTAAGCTGATCAATCCAAGCAGATGATTATTACTCAGCACCTGGAAATCCTTGAATTACCTATTCTGTTTTCATACCAGCGAATGGCTGTACTATGAATTTTGAAAACTGACTTTTGGTATCTACTTCAGGTTGTTAATCTTTACTAGGCTCTATATCAATGAAAAAAACTCGAGGTTTGTGATTACTAGGATCTATATTACTGAGCGGAGCTACATATGCACTCACGCTTACTTTTCCTAACTCTATCACAACATTATATCCTGGGATAGATACACAATACTCTCCAGTAAATTTCAATGTCCAAAATGGCTTCTGAGGAATGTTTTTCTGGAGAAATAATGTCACTGTATCTCCTACTACCATCCAAGTAGGTATCCAAACCGTGACTGGATGTACTGAACAATTGAGAGGTTTATACTATAATAATCAAAGAGGAGCAAGACTCTGGCCTATTGACCAAAATACGCTCACTGGATTGCAAACTATAGATACATGATATAATGCTATGACACTATCTGGTGGCTTATTTACAAACTGTAGTGGGAAACCTGCAGGTGCAGTATATGGCGCAGTAACACAGTACCGAGGCAATCATGCTTTCCATATCATATGAGGAGTCAATTATGATTTTGTTACTAAAACGTGGATACCAACATTTGGAGAGACTTTGTTCAAATATAGTAACGTATCAGCTTCAGGCTGGATTTTTGACTCTCAAGGAGCTATCGGACAGATGCTTGGTAGTTTCCAGTGTGGTAATAGTATCCTAGAAGCTGGTGAACAATGTGATGACGGCAATCAGAATAACAACGATAGTTGTAGTAACACGTGTACACTCACTACACAGCCTGTCTGTGGTAATGCTGTCATCGAACAAGGCGAACAATGTGATGCATGAACAGGTAATAATATAGCATGTAATCCAGCATATGAACAAAGCTGTAACTACTGTGCAAATAGCTGTACCACACAAACTGTTACTGGTCCATACTGTGGAGATAATATTAAGAACGGTACTGAGGAGTGCGATGGCACAAGCAACTGTAAAGCCAACTGTACTAAAAAATCATGATGAGGTGGATGAACTCCTGACAATCCTAAAGACGTATGTCCAGATGGAGACTACTCTTCTAGCTACTACGATGACACATGTGGTGAAGAACCAAAACATGACGCAGCTCCAATTCCAGAACCTATTGGTAAAGCATGTATATATAGTGATGAACAATACCTCGCAAGAGGGCCGTTTAGCGATACGATCACGCACTGGGGATATCCATATACCGAAATCATGCGTATATCATGTTTGCATAGAGGTAGAGGTACATCAAAAGGCTTATGGGTATATGAACCAAATGGCAATATCACCAGAGCTGAAGCTATCAAGACTTTTGTGAAAATACTTGGTATCAGTTTCGATGACTTCACTATACAAACTGAAGACCAACGTTATCCTACCCCAACACAATTTGCTGATGTAGGGCAAGATAATTGGTTTGCATGGTATGTCGACTATGCTGCCAAGAAGTGATTGCTAAATGGTCTAGTAACAAACAAAGATGGGAAACAATACCTCAATCCTGATGTAGAAATTACTAGATATGAAGCTATCAAACTTATGATGCTAGCATACGATATGATAGACAAATCTACAGTATCATTGACTGGTAGATCAGTCATGGGCGATGTGATAGATGCAAACAATCCGTACTTCCAATACATCAGAAAAGCTGAAATTCTTGGCTTTATATCTGGAGTACCTCAACAAAATGGCAGTTATAACTTTGAAGGACAGAGAGATATCACGAGAGCTGAATTTGCTAAGATAGTGTCCGTACCGTTTGCTGATCAGATGTTTGATATCCTCGACTTGGTACAACAGAGTGGATTGTACCGTATGGTGATCCAAGCGATCAATAAATCGACATCAGACAAGG
>CAZEYI010000081.1:949-5359 GCA_964516785.1 uncultured Candidatus Peribacteria bacterium | reverse complement strand
CGGACATATGGTTTTTAGCCGATAATAGTTTTGCCATGCATATATGGTTGCAATACTGTAGGTATCTGTATCTTGCCATCTGCAGTTTGATTGTTTTCGATGATAGCTATCAGGATTCTTCCCATAGCAAAAGCTGTGGCGTCATTCATGTGGATGTACTCCCTGGTGCCATCTTGTTTTTTGTACTTAATATTGAGACGACGAGCCTGGTAGTCGGTCATATAATCAGATGTATGTGTTTCTCTGTATTTGCCTTGGCTTGGGATATATGTATTGATATCGATCTGTCTGTAATCTAAGTTACCCATATCTCCTGTACAAACTGCCATCACTTCGTAAGGAAGTTCGAGTTTTTGTAGTAAATATTCTTGGATACCAACGATAAGCTCCTGTTCTGCAAGACCGTCTTCTGGGAGGCAGAACGTTTCCATTTCGATCTTATCGAACTGGTGCATTCTGAGGATACCCTTAGTATCCTTACCATAAGTACCTGCTTCTCTTCTAAATGCAGGCGTGTTGGCTACATAACGGATTGGTAAGTCTTTGGCATCAAGTACTTCGTCCATATGTATTGGACCAAGGCTGTGTTCAGCCGAACCTATCATCATAAATTTATCTTCTGGGAACGTGAATCTATCCTCCATAGGGTGTAATCTTCCCATTTTTTCTGCTGTTTCAAAATTGATCATCAATGGTGGGATGACTGGGGTGAATGGTGTTGCTTTGATCTTCAATCATTTATCGTTAATTATTTTTTGGAGTATGTTTGTATCAGTAATAACGTCAAATGTAAACGCAGCTACGGCATTTTGCATATGGACGATATCTCCCTTGAGATACGCGAATCTTGCACCTGTAACTTGTGCAGCCTTTTCTTTGTCGATGATGCCGAGGGCCTTACCAAGGTCTTCATGATCTTTGACTGGGAAGTCAAATGTCTTGGGAGTGCCATACTGTCTGATGACAACATTTTCATCTTCATTTTTACCTACTGGTACATCTGGATGGATGAAATTTGGACACTGAAGTAGCACAACATTTAGCTCTCGCACTTTCTTGCTATGTTCTTCTTCGATTTTTTGAATTTCTATTTTGAGTTTTTTGGCTTCTTCATAGTTCTTGTTTTCAGCCAATGTTTTTTGCTCGTGTTTCATGGTATCTATTTTTTGCTGGAGTTCTTTTCTCTTGTTGTCCAAAAGAAGTAATGCATCTACATCGATATTTTTGTTCTTGTTGGCACAGATTTGTTTGTAAGCCTCTACATCGGCACGTATGCGATTGATGTCAATCATTGTGTTTTTTGTGATTGTTATTGTAAAAAAATTTGATACTGTGGATATATAGATTTATGAGTATATATCAACGTTATGATGGAGCAAAATATAGGTTATATCGTCTTGGGAGTATTGGTGGGCTGTCTGCTATGATATTTTATAGCGAAAATATGGTTTTTGCTTGATATGAGAAAACACCGTAGCCACGCTGTAAAGCAATCTCGTTCTGTTGTGATGTGACAGGTGAGTGAGCAGATCGCTCCTCTACTTCCTGACTTTCCGTATCACTACAAAGATGTCATGTTTCTTTGAAAATGAGTAGATTATGTTGTGTTTGATGGATTGCATACCGGATATTTGGATAAAGTTGTATTATTGGAAGTGAAGTCTGGGAATTCTCAACTCAATAGAAATGAAAAACTTATCAGAGACTGTATCAGGCGTGGAGATGTGGAGTATGATGTGTGGAGGATCTAAATAATTTGTATTTGCATCGAATATATATATTTTCTCCTTTATGAAAAAGGAGCTTCTGGATAGGATATTTACTACTTTGCAGGATATGTACCCTGCAGCGCAGACTGAGTTGCACTACTCTACTCCTTTTCAGTTGCTCATAGCTGTGGTTATGAGCGCACAAGCGACCGATAAGCAGGTTAATAAGGTTACAAGTGTCTTATTCGAGAAAATCAAGTGACCATCTGATGTTTTGGCTATGTGATATGATGTTTTTGAGCAAGCGATTAGGTCTATAGGGCTCTATAAATCTAAAGCAAAAAACATCTTTCGTTTGTCTGAAATGTTAGTAGATCAGGATCCGTTAGATCTTAGTGTCTATACTGATCCTCTAGTACGCAAAAAAATATTACAGATAGCTACACAGTATGGGTATTATATTCCTGCTGATGTTGTGAGAATGCAAAAATTTCCTGGAGTATGAGAAAAAACTGCAAAAGTAGTTGCTCACGTATTGTATGATATGCCAGAGATAGCAGTAGATACACATGTTCATAGAGTCTGTAATAGGCTTGGTATTGTGAAGACTAGATACCCTCTCCAAACCTCACAACAACTTGAAAAGGCTATACCAGAAGAGTATAAGGCGATCGCACATCATACCTTGATATTGTTTGGTAGATATCATTGTACTGCTAGGAAGCCCAAATGTGAGGGTTGTCCGTTTGTGGAGTTTTGCAGGTATTATAAGGGGATTAAAGGATTAAAAAAATAGAAAATTAAGCAATATACTGGATTCCGGATCGGGTCCGGAATGACTCCGATTTTAATTATTTATTGTGTTTGATGTTTCCGCTTCATGAACCTCAATGGTGAATTGACTTATTATTATCCCTCAATGCTTGGATGCAAGCTAGTGAAGTATTGACTATATGGATACCAATCGTGGCTGATGTGTTTGTGTTTGTGTATCCGATATATTTGGTGGTAGTGTATCTGTATGGTATATGGCATCATGAAAATGATTATAAGGAAAGCGCATTGTATGTGTGATTTTCTGCTTTTGTAACTGTATGTATCAATATTATTGTCCAGAGTTTTGTGATCAAAGAGAGGCCTGATGTGGTATTGCAAGTCTTGGATTCGTCTAGGGATTCGCTTTTGCTCAATCAATATCTTCCTACCAGCACTTTCCCTTCTGATCATGCTGGTGTATCTATGGCTGTGGCTATGGCTACTATCGTATGGGGGATACATTATAAGAAAAAATGATATGTGTATTTTGGTGTAATTCTCCTAGTGATGAGTTTGATGATGTGTGGAGCTAGAATTGCTGTAGCTGTACACTGGCCTACCGATATTATTGCGTGATTGATATTTGGTGCTGTGGTGCCGATGCTGTTACTATGGCAGCCAATTTGGAGTCGATCAAAAAAGCGGATTGTTCATCCGCTTATGAGATTGCAAGTATGGTTGTGGGGAGTTGTGGGGTTGAAGGGCTAGGCTACGGGTTTTGTTATGTCATCTATTGTTGTTTTGATTGTGAATTTTTTTCATTTTCCGTTTTCAATATTTATCTCAATATCTTTATCCCCCGTTTTAATAATATCGCATGTTGTGTTAAATTCTCATGTTTCAGGTTCGTAAACAGTTGTATCAAGTATTTTAGTTCATTTTTGGCTTGTAGATATATCCTGTATTTTATTGCCTTCTGCTAATTTGGTTCTTACAATTTCTTTTATTATCATATCTTGTTTGTCTTCTGTTGTGTCGACCTTTAGTAATTCTGTCATTAATTTTTTAGTATAATTGGGTGGTATTTTTCATTTTTCAACATATCATAGGCTTGTTCTCAATGTATTTATAGAAGTATAATCTACTGTTGTTGTATTTTTTTCTGGTGTTTTGTCTTTTTTGATTTCTTCAAATTTACCTCCAACATCAATTGTGAATATTCTTGGTGTAGGAAGGTCTGTTTTTACTTCAAATGTGATTTTATTGTTTACTGATTCCTCTTTCTTTTTTATAATTACTTCTTTTATATTGTCTAAGTGTACAAATGGTGTTGTGCTATTAGCTGGTTTGAATTTATTATATGAAAACATCATAAGGTCGTCAAAGGTTTTTGCCTCTTTTATGGTTGCATCCTCTTTATCATTTTGATGCATATAATCGTAGGTATTTTTGTTGGTGAAAAGATCAAAGATTGGTTTGGTTACTTGTGCTGTATAATCAATTTCTGGAAGCTTGTCTTTGTCTTTGATAGCACTTACTGTGCTGATAGTGTTATTTACTATTAATTTTGCCAATTTGTCGGCTTCCATAGATTCGATAGTTGTTCCTTCTTTTATTTGTACAGGATTATTTTTTGCATCTACATAGGTATCGCCTTTCTTGCTATAATCTTGTCCATTTATCTTGAGTCAAGCTGGCGCTTTGGCAAAATCATCAAATATAGCATTTATACTTACTGGAGGATTTGCTTTATTACTCAGCGTTATTTTGGTGTCTGTGGTTTTGGCGGTATCTATGTAATCTGACTTAATTTTCATGCTTGTTGCTATTGCTTCTACTTTGTCTGGTGCTTTTGTAACCTCTACGTCTTTGTTTTCTGTTGGTTTGACCTCATTGTTTTCTGATATTGTGTATTCTAATCTATCATGACCACCGATTATCATAG
>CAZEYI010000081.1:0-939 GCA_964516785.1 uncultured Candidatus Peribacteria bacterium | reverse complement strand
GATTAGATTCTTATCAAAAGTAACTTTACCCATGATAGTATGATATTCATAGTAGCATATCTTCGTTCGTGTTAGCTCCTTTGTCTGCTTGGATATTTTCAATTACCATACCAGCCATTTCTGGGGTTTTTGATTCAGATCATTTGCCGTTTCTATCTGGTGCTGTCATAGCTGCTAGATTTCAAGAAGCGGTAGCTATATTATCCCAAATGAAGTCTAGATTTCGTAATTTTTCTCCATAATTTTTTATTAATTCTTCTCGTTTTCCTGGAGTTGGTTCAAAGTTATCTTTACCGTTTTTGTTTACTTTGGTAACGTAGTCTAAATAATTTATATGATTATTTTCGTTCTTTTGTGTGGCGTTATACTGCACAATGAGTGTTTTGATGAAATCGCCGCTTGGAGTAATTTTTTCCAAAGATTTTAGATATGTATCCTTTATATCTGTACTATTGCGGAAGGCGATGATCGCATCTTTACTATCTGCAAATGGATTAGTTTTCCCATCTTCTGTAGCGCCATTTTTAGCAACAGTTTTTATGTCGTTTACTAGATCTTTATTATCTGTAGAAAGTTTGTTTATATCTTTGATCTGATCTCAAGTAAGCTCGTATTTCTCTTTGAAAAACTTAGTCATCTGATCTTTGAGTTCTTTGTTGAATCCACATCGATGCATTATTTTTTCTTTGTCGAAACCTCGGAATTCAGCAATCATCAATATCTTGTCTTTGAATCATTCGAATAAGGATTTCATCTGTGCTTTGAGGCCGTACTTTTCGTTTCATTCGCCTTTGATATGTATCCAAAGTGCATTGAAATCGTTGTTTATAGCTTTGTGTAATGATAATTCTGTATTGTTTTTTCTGTTTGCTAGGTCTGGTAAAGAACTGCTGATTACATCAGTAAAGAATACCTTATATCTTGCGCCGGCTTTTTCGT
>CAZEYI010000080.1:0-5360 GCA_964516785.1 uncultured Candidatus Peribacteria bacterium | reverse complement strand
ATACTGTCACCCTGAGTTATTAGTATATCACTCTGAGCAAATCGAAGAGTATAATGTTACATTAGATCCTTCACTGCGTTCAGGATGACAAAATAAAGAACTCTCCAACCGGAGGGTTTTTTATATGCTAAAAGACACAAAATTTTTACATACAGATATATTTAGTATTGTAGCACATATGGGTCAGACAATTATATTTGCCGATCACCCAGACTTCACCCCAAACCTCACGCCCAAGGAAATGTTTCAGGCTGGGATTTTTGGCGGTACCTATTTCAGACCCATTCACTCTAGCATTACTGGGGAAGATTATGCTGATGAACACAAAGAATTCCCAGCAGATTGGTTTGCTGGAGTAGTGGTTGATGATGATCACTACGATAAGAAACGCAATAAATACAATATCAAATGCGGCACCTCATTGGAGTTCCGAGAACAGAAATGATGGATCAAAGCCCAAGATCCATATGGACGAGTGCAGCGATATTGTAGATTTTATTTGGGCAGAAGAACACCTGATGATGATCGTCAGATCAAGAGACGAAAAGCATTAGCATGACCTACGGGGAGATTCAAAAATCATTTGATCAAGATGCTTCGTGATCGCTATACACACTATGATGATCCGCTCGTCAGCCCTAAGATTAGGCAGGTGTTGTTGCATCGAGCCTATGAGATCACACAAGAAGATGTACGATGAGCATAAACACCCTTTTCACAGGGTGTTTTTTGCTGCCAAAAAATTGACCAAATGAGGCCAAATCGGTATAATAAGAGCACATATTTACTCCAGATTATCATAATGTCTGCTATACAGCAATACCAACAACTAGAATATGCGCAGAAAAAGGACTATTTGTCGCATATTTTGGCTATTTTTGCTGATTATTCGGATGTAGCAAAAGATATGTTGGCCAGATTGGCTGATGCATCCATAGCCGTCCCAGAAGCAGATATGGAGCAGATATATGGCTTATTTGTGGATGCTATAAGTAACTCTAGCAAAGAAAAATTATGATTAGCTGTCGAGAAACTCACACAACTCCAGACCAAACTCCAAGTTATCCATCAGCAAGAAGAAGCTGATAGAGCTGGCGAAAATCCTGAAGATATACTCAGTACTATATAATTTATCATTTGCCCTATATCCATGCCAAACATTGAAAAAAATCAGGAACAACAAAATGATTTGTCTACATTGGAAAACAAAGCAAACAATCTTACTCCCGAACAAAAAAAGGAAGTAGGAACAAATGTCGATGTAGAAAAAGCTTTGCTAGACTGGAGAGATACGGGCGCATACAAGGTACTGCCAGCATCATACGAAGATTTTGTGCAAGATTTGAAAAGAGTAGATTATACGCCGGACAACAAATACATCCAGCAGATAAAGGCTTATGTATTGGCAAAAGAAAAAGTGTCAGGAGACCTTATCAAAGCATGCAAACAATCCCAAAACGACATCATAATCCTAGATGGCAAAAACATCTCTCTCAAGAACATATATGCAGCATTAGCACAATCAGCTATATTGGCTTACAAACAAACCAATACATGAGGTATTGCTAATGCAGAACAATTACCAGAAAATATAAGTTTGGGCGATATGAAACTGATTGATAATTTGAATAAAACTATCACAGATCCAGGGTATGTGGATATGATCCAATATATCCAAAAATGCAAAGATGATGATAGATTGATTGGTTCAGCATATCTAGATAATCCGGCAAAGTTTTACAAAGAACTTCAAGATCAGATAGGATTAAAGAAAGAAAATGTATCTATGGAGTATCCTATGCTTGCATTATTCAATAAATTGTTGGACAATAAATTATCTATAGGCAAAGTAGATGCTGGGACCTACAAAGAATCTACCACAAAGTATGTAGTATCAAGCATAGAGGACAAAACTCTTATGCCTGTAGGCAATCTAACATGGCCAAATATATCTCCAGCCATGCAAGCATATATCAAACCTATACTAGAAAGTCTTTTCCCCTATCACATATACAACGTAAATGCCAAAGGTACCGTACGTATGGTAGTACAACCACAAGATGTGTATAAAAAATTGAAGCAAGATAAAGATACCAAAAATGACAATAGGATCAAAACAACCGGTTTTGGAGCTAACGGAGAGCCCTCGGTAGTAGAAGCAAATCTTACTTCGCTTTCGAGCTACAAGAGAGAAGCTCTGTCCTATTGTTTGACCAACGTAGACAATCTTCCTGGAGACATATTTGCTGTACAACAAGAGCACAACAATAAGATCCTCAAAGAAATGAGTGATCCATCCAAAAACATCCCAGATCCATTTGGTAGGATGAGTAAATCAGATATCAAAAACACTACCAACATCTATACTGCTGACGATATCAAGAATTGGACAAAGCGAGAAGGCAGTAGCAACAAACCATTGGCTACATTATACAACGATATGCAAGCCGCAGAAAGATATGGTAAGTTAATAAGATTTGAACCAAGTGGCTCAGGATATAAACTAGCAGTATATTATACATGATATTCTATGGATGGGAAAGCAAAAGAAGTAAACTTCCTCAACAGACGAATAGATAAAACCGGCGTTCATATTTAATATCAAACCCTCCACAATCTATGTCCAAATCCTGGAAAAATACATTGAGCGCATGATTATTACTTCTCGCAAGTATGGCTTTTTCGCCAGATGCAAAAGCACAGATAAGTAAGACAGCAAAGGATAGTATTTTTGATGTCCTCAAAACAGGGACATCGCATCATATTGCACAAAATTTCATCACCAATAACTACCAAAAACAGATGCTCCAGAAATGGTTTAGATACCATACCGATATCCAGATATCGCGAGTATCAGCAAAGGATCGAAAACATACAAAACCATTTGTTCATGAAGACAACAAACTCTATATTGTCGATGATATTACTATCAATCAGATACCGATACTTATCCAACACATGACCAGTATTACCTACGGCTCTCAAGCACCAAACGAGGCGGTAGCACACAGTATTCAAAAAAATATCTACACCTATATACAGATCCTCAAATCCTACAAAACTGAGACAGAGGCAGATAGTCTTGTGGGAGACTATGTAGATCTCTATATGCAGCTCTATCCTACAGCAAAGGACCCCTTACTAGGAGATGATAAAACACTCATAGACGATGCGCTCTATACGCAATACATAGCACATCACCCCGATGGGATGGATCTGCCAACAGTGGTTGATTCTCTACTAACTGACGATATTGTAGGCTGATTGTATACTGCAGTATTTGAACATGGAGCCAAAAAGATACGTACCGTCAGTAATTTGGATCAGATTATACCTATACAAAAATACCAAGACCAACTTACCAAAATATCCGCCACCAGCAAAGCTGCACCCTCTGGCACGATTGTCACCAGCTACAAAACTACCATAGCCACACAACAAAAAAAGATCATAAAAGAAATAATGCTCCTTATCAACCAGAGCGATTTGTCCAAGAAATCCTATGGACGATCATTTCTAGATGAAAGTATACCTACCAAGATCATGCAGACCAAGCAGATAGCCTGTGTCTGATTGAGTACATTGATGCATAGTTTACTCGAAGATCTAGGTATAGTACACAAGTGACTCATTATGCAAAATCATGTAGCATTACAGATCACACTTGCAGATGGATCATCATGGTATTGCGATCTTACCAAATCTACAGGACAAGATCTTGTCCCATATCATACTATCACACTGCAAGATGGTGGAGACCATATCGTCATAGCTACCGATACAGTACATGTGATTACCAGTAACGCTGAGAGCGTGCTCATATCCGATATCTTGTACAATGACCAATACGGTATGTCGCAGATCGACAACAAAGATACCGTACTCAGTAAACTCACTATACTGCATCATGCACTGACTATAGATGTGCACAATCATATAGTCATCCGAGATATAGCAAAATTATATTATCTTTTGGGAGATTATGCTAATGCTACTATATACATTAAGAAGGCTTTATCTCTCCATCCGACCAATAAATTATACTTATCTACTTATAGAGACATCCTTATAAAATCAGGAAATTTTGGACAAGAATATATCTCAGTCAGTCAAAAACTTAAATAAAAAAAACGCTCCGATCGGAGCGTTTTTTTTATTATCTTTCTAATGAGGACCTGGTTTGATAAATTCTTCATAGTAGATAGAATCTGCTTCAGTGTCACTTATAGTGTCATCTGTCTTTGATTTTGTACTCATGCTTGTATCGCCATGTGCAGTACCGCCATTCGCTTGAAACTCTTCTTGTCGATCTTGTTTCATAGCTTCCTCGATGTTGTTAGCAAGTTTCTCATCATTTGGGAGATTAAGAACATTCCGTAAATGTGCATTAGTTCTAGTGTTGTTGGCACTTACTCCTTGAGTAGAGTGGTTATTACATCCTACGAGAGTGCTTGCAGCGAGTAACGCTACGGGAATGATGTTTTTCATGATAGAGCATCACAAATAAATATGACGATATTTTATACAAATTACATACAAAGTCAACTAAGCCTAGCTATACATTTGTCTGTGCATCAATATTCGTTTTTTTGACCTTCATTTTATTATTCCCCATACTTTCCTGCATGAGCTCCAATTGTATTTGTTGGATCTCTATCAAGTTTTCCCATTTTTTGAGGAGAAGATGGTCCAGTTTTTCATGCAAATTACGAATCTCAACTTCTGCCTTGAGATTTATCTTATAGTCATTTTCAGCGCGCAATCTGTCTCTAGCTTCTTGTCTATTTTGACTCATCATGATCACTGGTCATTGCAAGGCTGCGATCGTAGATAGTATAAGGTTGAGTAGGATAAAAGGGTAGGGATCCCAATGATTGGTAAATACAAGTACTGAATTTGCAGTCATCCATCCAAAAAGCAATATCAAGAACGATATAATAAATCTCCAACTTCCACCAAAATCAGCCATAGCATCAGCTATTCTATCCGCCATACTAGAGTTTTCTTCAAAGGAATCGTTGATGTTTTCAGACAGGAGTTCCTCTCTCTTGATGCTATCCATCACATCGGTGAGAGCTTGTCTTTCATCTACCAGCATATCGTTAATATACAGAACTTTGTCTGTGGGAATTTTTTTTATCATATCAAAATACTATAACAATCTAAATTATATAATCGTAATAGGAGAATGCGATTGCTTTGCAAGCTTTGTTCTTACAGTGGAGTTTTGTCTCCACGAATCACTCTCAACAATACAGTAATGACTGCAATAACAAGCAGAATATGGATAATCCCCCCTACATGATACCCCAGAAATCCAATAGCCCGTGCTATGACTAATATGACTGCTATAGCATACA
>CAZEYI010000079.1:0-5419 GCA_964516785.1 uncultured Candidatus Peribacteria bacterium | reverse complement strand
GGATCTATGGTATTGGTGAGTATTTGATTTCTACATTTTCATTGATTGATGATAGCTTCGAGATCCTCACCACAATTACTTGGATGATAGGGATGCTTGCCAGTCTGATTTATATCGATCTGTCGATGGAGATGTGGGCCAGATGCATTTCAACTCTTACCTATCTCTCCTATGACATCGCCTGCGATAACTGTATCTCCTTTACGTATGAGCACATCACCTAGATGGGAATAATTACTTCGTATTTTCTTATCACCTATCGTATGTTCGATTACCACCAAATTACCTCGATCACCTCTCCATCCAGCTTCGATGACAATGCCATCGCCCATAGCGTAGACCGGAGTCCCTGCGACACTTGCTATGTCGATGCCTTTGTGTCCTCATATGGTCATATCCCATCCATAACTATCGGTAGCTCACCAGAGTACTTTGTAGATGCGTTGATAGGGAAAGAAATTTTTGGCAGCACTATAATCTGCGCCGGTAATTGCAGGCAGTACAAAAGTACAAGGCTCTTCATATGGCTTGAGACAATTATTGATCGTTACCTCTTGCACAGGATATTGTCGTGCCAAACTAAGCCCTGGGACAAACAAAACTAGTAATCACAAAATATATTTCTTCATCATCATACTATACTAAATATTGTTTTTACTGTAGGAAAAAGTATGCTGACTGCAACGCGAGCTTTATCATTTGCTGCATCATGGCACTCGACCCACAAGAACTCAAACATCTCATGGAATTGGCACATATCACCATAGCTCCTGATCAGGAAGCACAGTTTTTTGCTAAGTTTGAGTCGATTGTCTGAGAGCTCAATAAGCTCCAACAACTTGATCTTTCAGGGCATACGCCATTGCCGCCAGATGTGATGCAGACCATCCATGAAGGCGTAAAAAATTTCGATAACTCAAAGTGATTGCTCCAAAATGTGGAGCATCCTGTCGTTAATAATTCTATACAGATCAAGTCGGTGTTGGATTAGTTTTCTTCTTATTTCATCTTTACAGATCTTGGTCGTAGATCCCATTTTTTCATGGGTCTAGCATAATCAGGAGAACCATACTCTTGTTCCCAACGATTTTCACTCAAACCATAAAGTAGATCTTTTTTGTAATCAGCAAACGACAATAATCACAATTTAGAACAGTAATGATTAAGAACCTTCTCTGTGAAGCTACCTCACACTGGTTCTATATGAGACGTTTCTGTTATTTTTTTAATTAATTCTATTCATTTTTCTGTCTTTTGACATTTAGGGATGAGTTTATCTTTTATCAATTTACTGATATGAGAAACCTTTATAGATCACTCTAATCTTACTATGGCATGAATTATTTTTGATAGTTGAAATATATTGTCATCGGTAAGTGGGTCCATATCTTTTATGTCTTTATCAAGAACAATTTGCGTTTCCATAGAACATTTTTCTCATAAACTAGGTCGAATTTCTCCACTACATTTGAGGTCTACCCATTTATGAGATTTTGATTTATGTATATGAGATTCGCTATCTTTGATAGTTTCTTTAGGATTTTTCTTAGTTCTCTCTTCTCTTTCCTCTTTCTCTTCTTTTTTCCACTGATCAAGCCATCAGGCGGTTATTGTTTTAAGCATATTTTCATCAATTATTTTTCGACGCACTGCTATGCTTTGTTGTATTGATTCAGTTTTCCTCTTCCCATTTGCATCCATTTTTTGCTCATTCTCAGTATGTCATCGATTAGTATAGTTGAGCATTGAATCTAATAAATCTAGCCTTTGCTCTTCAGGTATTTGGGACCAGGTGGTTTCGTGTTTATCCATAATAAAATCTTTGAGATGCTCTATTTTAATTTCTTTTTTTTCTAGAGTATTTTGTTTCTCCTTGTTAATCTTGTCATTGATATAATTTGTTTGTCGATTTTCTATAAGCTTTTCTATAAAAACATCACGTATACCAAATTTTTGTAACAAGGCATCTCATATATTTAATTGATTCTTTCTAAGATATTTTGAGTCCCAAAGTTCTCTATCAAGTATACTCTTATCTTTTATCGTCAATCATATGCCAGCTTTTCATGAAGCAATTTGGTTTATTTGTTCATCGTTATATCAGAAATTATATTCTTTCTCTGGTTGATCTCAGGTTGGATAGAATTGCTTAAGTTTCAGCTTATTATTAAATGCTAATTTAATATATTTTTTTAATATGTAAAAGAATAGTGCATTGGCAGCTTTTTTGTCGTCAGTCGAGGTAACAGTACATCTCAATCATCATATATCAGCTAATTCTTCAGCAGAATTATAGACAGGATCAGTGATAAGCTTCAGTAGTATACTTAGTTCTTTCTTGGGTCTATCAGATATTTTAAATGTTATATCATCTTGATATTCTATATCTGCTTCTTTCAATTCTTCTTTGGTAAGTATAAATTCTCTAGAGCTTAGATACTCTGGGTGAGATAGTTGTGAGATATGTGATTGGGTATCTTCCTTTTCTTTGAACCAATTAATAAATCATGTTCTCACGAATTTTTGAAAGGTTGCTATTTCGGCATCAAGAACTGCCTTGTTGTTTCCGTAATCTAACCAAGCATAAGAAATTTTTTTTAATGAACACGATATTCTACTAAAAAATCTTTTTTCAGCTTCAGTACAAGACTCATCAAAGAATTTATTTTTCATAAACTGCAAAATTTCACCAGAATGAGTGAAGCAAATTTTGCCGTTTTGTATAGGTATATTTGTAAAAAACTTTTCAGGTATATCAAAGAGAAACTCAGCTTGATATGTATCGATAGCCTTATTGATAACATTATTTATTTTTTCTATATCTGGACTAGTTAGTTCTATGCCATTGTGTACTATTTCATCCTTATTGATAGAGTGATCGATCGTATTGGTATCCTTTTGTTCAAGATAGGTTTTAGATCACATAAGGCTCAAAACTGTAGCCATAATTTCATCATCACTAAGTTGTTCCGGAATTTCAAAAAAATCAAGCAAACTGACTTTGTGTCATTTGATTATGAGATCTCTAGTTTTTTCATCCGTCGATCCATATAGCTTTCTAATGCCTTTAAATTGAGGACGTTCTAGATCAACTGTTTTGCTGAGTTCTATAAAGTCTGGTTGTACATTTTCCACTTTCTTTATTCATCATGACAAATTGCTTCTCATAGTCTAGATAATTAAATCATTCAGTAAAAATATAATTTTATAATTATTTAAGATTTATTTGCCCCATAATTTTAGTAAGTGATGTAAGCATTTCTTGAAGAGTCTTATTCTCGTCCTGATCTAAATGAAAGACAAATGGATCGGTTCAGGTAACTTGTTTATATCTTTTTTGACACACATGATGAATTTGAAGGCAGGTATAATAGATCAGAGATAGATCAGCTACATCTCTATCTTCATCTAGTCCTTTAACATATGGACGTATGAAATCAATCTTATTTTGCATAAATCATTCCAAATTTTGGAATTCATCATATCCGATTTTGTCATTTCTAAGGAGATAGCAGATGATACTACATAACTTATATTGCACATATCTAAGTGGCCCCATCTTTATACCGGTTTCAATTTCTGGCAATTTTTTATAATATATCTCTTTCTTTTCGAAATCAAAATGTTTGATATAATCATCTCTAAATTTTCTTCCTCATTCTTTAGTTATGCCTGCAGCATACGATACTCTACTTCTAAATTGATTTAATTCTGCTGCTGTAACTGTTTTAGCTTCGTTAGTAAATAGGTTAACCAATTCTTTATAAGTTTCTTTCTCCCCATATATGATCTGTCCATCCATGAATCTAGATGGGAAAGGAGTGGAGTAAGTACTGTATGGATCATCAAATCGGAAAATTTTCTCAAATTTTTTGGGCTCCACTTCAACTTTGTTTGTTCCATATACTTTTTTTGCTAGAGATGCACGATTATAGCTCATAAACAAAGATCATATTTCTCTGGCTATATGCTGTATGGTTTCTTTATCTACCCCGCTTTTATTATAAGCAATCATTTCTATAGAGGATGCATCTTTACGATTTTCTTTTCTCCCATCACTACCTATTGTCAGTAGGGCAAAATCTTTTGGATTAATGTCATGCTCATCTAAAAGTGTTCCCACCAATTCATCGGCTCTGGATCTTATGGTTTGAATACGGTTTGAGCCATATTCATATTGTTCATTTTTGAAATCATCTATCACAGCCTTGGAGAATACCGACATTGAAGATATTCTAACAATAAATACACATATAATATATAATAGTTTGCTTATGTCAATATCAAGAAAATCTACATCTTTCCTTGGCCATTTTTACTTGAAAATAGAGAGCCAAATCATATAGTGACTGCAATTTGCATTTTTGTATTTGCAAAAACTTTTTTATTCACGTTTATCACCACGTAATTATGGCAACAGCGATCTCTTTGGACAAGGTACGTAATATGGGTATTATCGCGCATATTGATGCCGGTAAAACTACTACAACAGAAAGAATTTTGTACTATACAGGTAAAAATCACAAAATCGGTGAAGTACATGAAGGTGCAGCCACTATGGACTGGATGGAGCAGGAACAAGAAAGAGGTATTACTATTACTTCTGCTGCGACGACATGTTTTTGGAGAGGTCACCACATCAACATCATTGATACTCCAGGACACGTAGATTTCACGATTGAAGTAGAGAGATCTCTCAGAGTACTTGATGGAGCGACAGTAGTTTTCTCTTCATCTGATGGTGTACAACCTCAGACTGAAACAGTATGGAGACAAGCTAACAAATACAAGGTACCAAGACAATGTTTCGTAAACAAGATCGACAAGATCGGAGCTAATTTCGCTATGTGTGTCGAATCTATCCAGAAAAGATTGTCAAACAAAGCAGTTGCGGTACAATTCCCATATGGTGAAGCATCAGACTTCAAAGGTATCGTTGATCTTACAAGAATGAAGTACTTCACATTTGAAGGTAACAACGGTGAAACACAAGTAGAACATGATATCCCAGCAGACGTAGCAGACAAAGCTAAGTCTATGAGAGAAACACTTATCGATGCAGTATCTATATTTGATGACGAATTGGCAGAAAAA
Source organism: uncultured Candidatus Peribacteria bacterium (assembly GCA_964516785.1). Taxonomy (GTDB): domain Bacteria; phylum Patescibacteriota; class Gracilibacteria; order Absconditabacterales; family Absconditicoccaceae; genus CAZEYI01. Next base: position 325 of record CAZEYI010000079.1, on the reverse strand, counting down.
TTCCTCGGAGGAGAAGAAATATCATACGAATTGCTTATGAGAGCACTCAGAAAGGGTGTAGTAAGCAACGAATGTTATCCAGTATTGGTAGGTACGGCGTTGAAAAATGCAGGAGTACAATTGATGCTTGATTACGCAGTAGATGTGTTGCCTTCTCCATTGGATATCGGTAACATGAAGGGAGTTGATGTTGATGATGCAAGTAAACCTTTGGAAAGAGCTCCATCAGATGATGCTCCAGTATCAGCACTTGCATTCAAGATCATGACGGATCCATTTGTAGGTAGTTTGACATTCGTAAGAGTATACTCTGGAGTGGTAAAAA
>CAZEYI010000078.1:0-5435 GCA_964516785.1 uncultured Candidatus Peribacteria bacterium | reverse complement strand
TTCAAAGAATCCCGCGAAACACAAAGCATTAATACCATGGCAGATGTTTACCATCATACCGATACTCTCGTACAAGATAAAAACGCCTGATTTCAAGACTATATCCAGAACTCACCAAGCACCAAAATCAAAGAGAGCATTGCTTACAAAAAAGACAAACTCAACCCCCAAGACTTTTGCAAGCTCTATCCCAAACGATCCGAACGACAACAAGATCGACAAAGAACCAATCCAGAGTGGTTTGATCCATATACCAAACAATTAGACCTCAACAAAGTAGATCCAGACTCCAGACCAAACATAGAAGAGAGATACAAACAAGCCATGACCTACTGACAAGATTTCCTTACTAATCTAGATAAAGAAGTACAAGTAAACACAAAAAATTATGTCATGTCCTTTGTACTCAAAGAATTTTCTAGCCTATTTATGCTCAGCAGTAGCTATGATGCCTATCATCTAGGATATGATTTCGCACTGGGGAAGATAGTAATATAAGAGTAATGTTATTTATATTGATTGTTTGTATGATCAAAGCCATATTATTTGATGCGGATGGAGTAACAATATGTAAACATAGATATTTTAGTGATACGTATGCTGAGAAACACAATATATCTCGTGAGATATTGGCTCCATTTTTCAAAAATATTTTCCCATTGTGCCAAAAAGGAAAGGCAGATCTCAAGCAAGAAATAACTCCTTATTTGTCTCAATTGCAACGACATAAGTCAGTGGATGAATTTTTGCAGTATCGATTTGATAGTGAACATGTTTTTGATCAAAAAATATTGCAGACAGTTGCTGGTTTGAGAAGTAAATGAATTTTTTGTTATTTTGTTACTGACCAAGAAAAATATCGTGCTCAGTATCTCCAAAGTCATGGTATCTACACATATTTTGATGGATCATTTTATTCCTGTGATATGGGCTATACCAAGAACGAGAAAGAATTTTTTCAAAAAATTTTGGATCAACTACATTTGTCTCCACAAGAAGTAATGTATCGAGATGATGAGGAAGAAAACATAAAAGCTGCTTTGTCGCTAGGGATATTTGCTAGGTTATATGTTGATTTTGATAAACTTAATAGATCGCTGAAACAAATAGATAAGTTGCAAATCAAACAACTTTTTGTTGATAATATGATATGAAATACTCAACCAGATGCTATTTTCTTGGATACAGAAGAATGAGATCATAAGTTTATACGATATACTATGCCTCCTAATGTCTTGCAAGAAACTAGGCTTGATGATTTAAGAAAGAAGTGATGATATTACTATCTTAATAATACTCCTATATATGCTGTTGTTGTCGATATGTATGAACATATTTCTAAAATTGGATGAGATAAAAAACCAATAGATATCTGGATTGGCGCAAAAAAAGATATAGATCTACAATCCTCTATATCTTTGACCAAAAAAGGGAAATGGATGTATTTAGAAAATATTTTCACTTAGTATTGTTATTTTTTCTTAGAAGCTTTGGATTCTACCATTTTGTCTATAAATAGAACTCCATCGAGATGGTCAATTTCGTGTTGGATGATGATTGCATCAAAATCATTGTATTTCTTAATTTTAGGTTTCCCGTCTTCATCGATGTAAGAAACGGTGATTTTCTTATGTCTGGCTACATTGCCGCGCAGATCTGGTAAGGAGAGGCAGGCTTCTTCCTCTACTGTCATCTCTTGGGATTTTTCTATAATCTCAGGGTTGATCATTATGGTTTCTCCTGTATTTTTTTCTCCTCTTTTGTTGTGCTTCCACTGTGTGGTAGCTATAATTCTCCGTGATTTGCCCACTTGTGGTGCTGCAAGCCCTACTCACTCGTATTCTCGCATCAATTCCATCAAATCAAGGGCAAAATTATGGATTTCAGGTGTAATTTCTTCTATTTTTTGTGCTTTTGCTCTCAAAATTGGGTTCTGTGCACCCTTTTGGAGGGGATATTTTCTACTCAATATGCTCATGACATCGATATGGTAAAGCCACTTTAAAGCCACTATAGCAATTTTTACTTGCAAAGCAATCCTAAAAAGGTACCCTTTCCCTACGCAACGTGAAAATTTTTTTGTTGCAGACAAATATAATATGCAGGGGAGAGATGGCAGAGTGGTTGAATGCGGCTGTCTTGAAAACAGTTGACCGAGCAATCGGTCCGTGGGTTCGAATCCCTCTCTCTCCGCCATTTATGATGTACCTTTTGTATGCCAATTAGTAAAGGATTGAATACCTTGAAGTTTGCATTTTCGTTAGTGGTGATGATCTTATTTGCGTATGTTATGGTGTATGCAGATAGATTCTATAAGTGAGACGGTGAAGAAATAGCTGTAAGTTCGCATTTTTTGCAAGCACCTAAGGATGAGTCTGCAGGTATTGATGTCAACGCGATTGTGGTTGACTCAGCTGATTCGGAAGAGGGCGTCATACAGTATGTAGTACAAGCGTGAGATAATATGTGATCTATAGCTAGAAAATTTGGATCGACGATTTCTCATCTGAAAAAGATTAATAATCTAGGCGATGATCCTATACGTCCAGGAATGACATTGATCATTACGACGGAAGAGGAAGGATTCTTATATGTCATGTCTGAACAGTCTACGGTCAAGGTCTTTGCAGACAAATATAGTCTCAATCTTGAAGATCTTATGACATTGAACTATATACAAGATGAGACTGAAATGCTTTATAAAGACCAGGAAGTATTCCTTAACATATCTCAAGAAGCAGCATATCAAGCAAATCTTCTTGAAAGACCCAAACCTAGACCTGTGGTTGCTCGTAGACCAACTATCGTGAAAGGATCAAGTAATAGTACCAAGAAGCGCTCATCATCAGCAACTATGCGTTCTGTAACAACAAACAATGATAGTGGTGGTGGCAAATGAAGTATCTTGTCTAAGTGGGTATTTAATCAGGATATAAAAAATGGATTCTACGCTGGTCAATGTACATGGTATGCCGCTATCAAGAATCCAAAAATATTTGGTGCTATAGTTGATGGCAAACAGGATAGACCATTTGGGGGTAATGCAAAAGAATGGTATGCAAACGCTAAGAAAGCAGGATTCTCTGTTGGTCAAGTACCTAAGGCTTGATCGATTATCGTCTATAGTACATTGAGATCAAGTGCTGGTCATGTTTGAAGTGTCATATCTGTAGATGGTGATGAAATGATTATAGAAGATATGAACTATGCTGGTAAATTTATCGTTACTAGACGTACTGAACAGGTAGATAACAGTAAAATTATCGGATACATCTACCCTTAAAGTTTTGTTTCTTTAAAGGTTTCTCATGACATTTACAATTCCCCCTTCAAGTGGTTTCCAGAGACGCGAGAGCTCAAACCACTACATTATCTGACACAACAAATATAGTCATTATACAAAAAAATTAATGTCCCAGAAAAATATTAAGTTTATCATCTGATGAGCTGCTGTGTTTTTCGTATTTGTTGTTGGTTGGTTGTACGCTAACGTCTTTAGTGAATTGCCAGATATATCGCAGGTCAAGAACATGATATTTTCTCAGGCTACTGTTATAACCGATAGAAATGATGAAGTGCTGTATAAGGTATTTGCTGAAAATAGAGAATATGTGCCTTTGAGTGGCGTATCCCAACATATGGTCAATGCTATCATAGCGATAGAAGATCAACGTTATTGGGAACATGCTGGTTTGGACCCCATGGGTCTTATTAGAGCGGGTATTACTGCTCTTCTCAATCCTGGTAGTAGAATACAGGGTGCATCGACTATTCCTCAACAATTGGTGAGAAATCTTCTGCTTACTAGAGATAGAAAAATAGATAGAAAGATCAAAGAAATAGTTCTGACAAGTAGGCTTGATGGCGTACTGGAAGATCAAATTAGTAAAGAATATCCTTCTCTTAGTGCAGACGAATTGCATACGAAGATGAAAGAAACCATCTTGGAGTTGTATCTTAACTACATATTTTTTGGCAATAATTCCTATGGTATAGAAGCGGCATCCAAAACGTATTTTGGTACAGCATCTCAAAATCTTACAGTTCTACAATCTGCTATATTGGCCTCTATTCCAAAGGGACCCTCTTTGTACGAACCATACAAAAATAAGAAACTTCTTATGGGAGAATTTGTTGTTACTGATGACCGCGATAATGTCGTGGTTCCTACTACTGGGCTCCAAGAAATTATTTTTGCGCAAGCATCTCAAGCAATATTGGATGCTAATGTAAAAGGTAAAAATGAGGGTAATGAATTTGTTAAGTTTGTACAATGATTATTGGACTTCACTGTAGACTATCAATGACAAACATATGATGTGCAATATAAAAATGGAAGAAAAGACCTTGTTCTTACCAGAATGTTTGAAGACGAATATATCTCTGATCAACAGTTGAAGAGTGCATTTATAGAATGACTTAATTACCAGTTTAAAACCCATAAATTTGAAATATTGGCGCCACATTTTGTGCACTGGATTATTGAATTATTGGAACAAAATTATGACAAAGAAACTCTCCAGAAAGGATGATTTACTGTTAAAACCACGCTTGACTTAGAAGCTCAACGTGAAGCAGAAAGATTGCTTTCTAATATACAAGCAGATAGACAATTGTATGGAGCTAGCAACAAATCTATGGTATACTTAGATAGTACAAATGGAGATGTCCTTGCGTACGTATGATCTGTTGATTATTTTAATGAAGAGATTGAATGACAAAATGATATGATACGTAGACCTAGACAGGTAGGGTCTACTATGAAACCATTCACGTACTCGTATGGTTTTATGAATCTTCCTATTACTGAAGATACGCCGATCTTTGATATCCCCTCTAATTTTGGAGGCGATACACCAAATAATGCTGATGATAAATTTATGTGATTGTTGCCATTGAGAAATGCTTTGGCATATAGTAGAAATATCCCTGCGATCAAGATGTTTTTGGCTGCTGGAGGTGAGGCTGCTATCAAGCCATTCTTGCAAAAACTATGAATGAAATCTATTAAAGATACCATAGAGTATGGTTATCCACTTACGCTCTGAGCAGGTGAAATTACTATGCTCGAATTAGCTACTGCATACTCACATCTATCTGCACAAGGAGAACCAGCAGAGATAGATCCAATACTAGAAGTAAGAGCTCGCGATGGTTCTTTGCTCTATGAAAAGGAAGTCAAGAAACAAGAACGCGTCATACCAGCATGAGTAGCATATTTACTTCGAGATGTACTTTCTACTCCAGGAAATATGCCATCGGCTTGGGTAGGTATGTTTAGTGTCCGTGGTATTAAATTAGCAATTAAATCGGGTACGTCAAATATGCAAACTGATAAAGGGAGCCGTCCAAGAGATGGGGTCTTAGTTGCTTATACTCCCTCTAAGGTAGCAATATTTTGGGCAGGAAATACTGATGCAACGCCGTTAAATAAG
>CAZEYI010000077.1:0-5457 GCA_964516785.1 uncultured Candidatus Peribacteria bacterium | reverse complement strand
AATCCTGGATACACTCGATGCGGGTGAAAGTCAATGAATGGCATACCTTCTATCCGAACTCAATGTTCTCAAAAACCAAACACTTAATCAGATCTTGAATGACAGAGCAAATGTGCAAGGACAGGTTTGTAACTCTATTATTACTGAAGCCAATGCTAGGCTCCAGCAACCATGATTTCAGTTATCTGCTATCTTCTTACTCTTCATCGTTGTCTATCCTGTAATGTGAATCATTATGCTCTTTGCGAGCGCTCTATGAAGTACGCTGCTCAGCTTCCTTCTTCGAATCCGTGTGTACAAAAAAAGCCTGGAAGCAGTCCAAGCCGAGAGAATTGTATAACAATCCGATTATTCTAAGTCTTCAAATATTCTACTAATTTCTGGATCTTTTTGGTTCATATACTTACTTCCTTTTCTCTGGTCATAGGGCACATCTACTGTCCCCAATACGGTTTCAAAAGCAAATTGTCCAAATCTCATACCTGGATATAATTTGATAGGTACTTCATTGATATTTGTAATTTCTAAGGTGATCGTACCTTGAAAACCTGGATCTATAAATCCTGCTGTCGAGTGGATGATGATACCCAATCTACCGAGCGAACTTCTTCCTTCACATCTAGCGACCAAATCATAAGGGACGCGGATATTTTCCATAGTAACCCCTAGGACAAACTGTCCTGGATGGAGCATAAAAAAATCTCATGGTGGAACGATATGTGTTTCTATCATACCATCAATGCTATGTATGTCGTGTGGATCGATAGAAGCTATTTTTGACTTGGTGTATACTTTGAATGTATTTCCAAGTCTAAAGTCGACGCTCGATGGTCAAATTCGCTTCAGTATATCAAAATTATCCTCTGTCGTGATGACTATATTGCCTTCTACGATACGTTTTTTGATCTGTGAATCTGATAGGATCATGGAGATATGGAGAAACAAAATGGCGATTAGCCACGAAACGGGATTGAACCGTCGACCTCACCCTTACCATGGGTGCGCTCTACCGACTGAGCTACCGCGGCAGTGCAGGTCAATGTAGCGTTATCCCCTTTTTTTGCAATCCAAAAAATCATAAATTACATATTATATCATTATTTTGTATTTTTGGTTGGCTAACTTACTCACTATAGGGTAGCTAGTTGTATGTTTTTGTGTCTTGGGATACAATTATTGTGAGTATTTTATAGCATTTTGATACGCCTATGGCAAAGTTACTATCACAAGAGTTGGATCCTGGTGAAAAGCTGAAAAATCTTCTTGCTGGAGACAATGTCGATAGCAAAAAGAAACAGCAAGATGGGACGATAGAAGAAGCTAAGCGAGATGCCATACTGGAGCAAGCTTTTGACGATATAATCAAAAATCAGGAATTTCAAAACAAGGCTGCAGCTATCTATAAAACGGAAGGATGACGAAAGTTTGATAAAACTGGTCCAGGTAGTTTGGATGCGCTTTTTGATGAATATCTCTTTGAGACCCCTCTATACAAAAACCTAGAAACAGAAAAGAAGACAGAGTTAGATTTATTGGTTTTGAGTACAGGGCTTGAGTTGAGTGTTTTGGTGACAAATATCAAGAATGATCTAGGGAATATAGACCTAGACAACAGCGACTGGGCTGTATTCAATGCTATTCAAGAAATTGCAAATAAGAAAGCAGCCAATACCAGCAAGCCAAGTCTCCCGCACAATGGATTGAACAATACTGGTGGCGTATGATCAGGTAATGGAAGTAATGGCAATAATAGTTTGCCGCATAATGGGATAACTTGACCAAAATCAGCAGCTGATGGTACTTCTGATGCCAAAAACGATTATGTATGAAATGGCGTAGATCTTGATAAGGTCTGGATGGATGATATGTACAAAGAGGGCTATGAATACAAAGCTGATATATACGATGAAGCTGGATATGACAATGTTTCCAAGAATATTGAAAATATCTATAGTAATGCAAAGACGAGAAAGGTTTTGGAGAGAATTTTTGATGGAGCAGATGATGAACAAGAAATCAAGAGAGGCACTTTCCGTATCAATCTGACACTCCAGGATGGATTGCCAAAAGCTATTCTTACACTAGCGTCTCGAATGGATAAGAAGCAGAAAAAACCGATCAATATCAAAGGCTGCGATATCAAAAGCACTGATGAATTATACAAGACAAACAGTGAAAATGAAGTTACCGGATTTCAAGGGTTTGATGCAAAAATAGTAAAATATCTGTTCCCCAAAGATATATATGATCCTAAATGAGCAAAGTTTGATGATTACAAAAAAATAGCAAAAATTCTCAATAACTCATCACGACAAGATCTCTATACTTTTGCTACACTTCTCGAGTCTAGAAGCGACCTATCTACAACTGTCAAACAGTGGAATAACTCATTGGAACTCACAGGCAATTCTCGTGATGACAAAACCAGAACTCCCGAATGAGAAGATAAAAAGAGTTTGATTACAGCTGGAAAGATAGATAAAAATGGCGAATACAAAGATAGTAATGTCCTACAATATCTGTGTGACTTTAATAGTGATAATGCACTCTCTGGTGCGCCAGTCAATCTAGACAATCGTAAAAAACAAAAAAACCGCAAAGAGCAGAAAAATCAATGAGATGTTGGAGGTATTTTCTGACAACAACTTAATTTTACCATCGAACAAGCTATCAAAGTTGCCGATGCAACACTCTTAGCTACTCCTGCAGACGAACCATATAAGGGTGAAAATGTAGTGATACAAAATATTTTGGAAAATATAGCGATAGGAGATAGAAGAAAATGGCCAAAATTGGATAACAAAATCGAGGCTCTTATCAAAGATCCAAGTAAATGTACACTACCAAAATTGGCTGAACTTGTCAATGAACACGCTGAATTTAAACAGCTCTTTAGAGATGCTATAGAAAAAATTAATGGTGGTCCTGATGCTTTGAGTCCAGATCTATTGGAGACACTCACAGGTATGGATGATACAGAGCTATTGGATACTATGAGCAAAGAAAGAGAACTCAAAGATAAGATTGATAATGCTCTCAGAGGCAATCCTAAACTCAAGCTTATCATTGATAAACAATGACTTGTGTATGTAAGAAATACTATCTTCACAAGCATTATGTCAGTATTGGATCATTTACAAATTACTACGACCGATAACGGCAACAATACTAATATCAGAGATTATGGCATACAAAAATGATTCGAACTCAATCGTGTCAAAAATATGTTGCTCCAAAACGTCATCAACAACTTGATGACTATGTGACTCAGTGGGGATCCTACCAATATCAGACTTATGCTTGGATTTGCTCAATATGGCCAAACTCCTGATGGTAAAATTAAGTATGGCTTTGATGTGAGTGCATGACCAAATATTGATATTACCAATGGAGAAATATCACTACTGCTTACTATATGAGCAGATGTAGCATTCCAATACAACTACAAGAAAGTAATTAATGCAAACTTGGATGCTGTAAAATCTGCCAAATATATCGGTATAGAAGCTAGGGCTATGGCATAAATTAATCTTAAAACACTCAATGTAGTTGCGGAGGCAAGCGCTGGTGTGGAATGGTTGCAAGATCCTGTGACTGGTATCAATCAGATCAATAAGCAATATGTGGAACTATCTGATAATATATTTGATGCGAAAGAAGCTACTACATTAAATAGTGTTGATGATTTGAGAGCTTACCTAGATAGAAGAATTACTAGTTTCAAATCTTCAGGCAAATTTAAGGATTTCTTAACAAACAATTCTCGCCAAATAGATGCCAACAAAGATTTCATCCTCGAGTACATAGATAAAAACAACATTATGGCTGCTCTTCAAGGTAAAACAATAGAAGAAAAACAAGACGCAGTAACGAATCTGCTTGATGTACTCCAATGAGGTAATATCGAACAACGAAGACATGATTTGATTGCAAACTTACATGGCAAGGTAGACCTTACCAAACTTTCGTTTGGCGTAAGTACATCTATGTTCTCACGAGGCAACAGACAATCCAATGATGTCGAATGAGGAAACCAATATACAGGCAATGCCAATACATGAAATAGTAACGTGTGAACCTGAGATAGAAATGCAAACAAACTTTCTATCGCATGATTTTATATCTCTGCTAGAATTTCAACCTGGAGAAATCATTATGTCCCTCAGGAGAAACAATGGCTCATGACACAGGCAGAGATTACCACTGGCCTTGGAAACAAGATAGATTTTGCAAGTGCAGGACTTGATGTCTATGCAAAATATATTGAAGCTATGTATAATAGTCCAAATATCAAAGTAACTACACAAAATGACAAGTTAGTAATCAAGAGTTCTGGAGATGTCGATATATGGAAGTATCTCAATATCCATGCTAAGACCGACGATCCTGAGACTACTGCAGATGATGACATACATCACAATTATATGATCCAATCCAACAAAGTTGTTATAGGTAACGTATGAGATCTCTGAGTCTATACCGTAGCTGAGGGTGATGGTGTACGTAGATTTTTGGTGATAGGATCCAAGGGTACGCAAGGTACAGAACTGATTAGAGATGCATACTCTCCCAAAAAAGAAACAAAAGACACAGAAGGCAAAGTTATAAACACCCAAACAGGCGAAAATGCTATAGATCCGATATCTAAAAAAAAGGAAACCTACAGACCAATGAAACAGCAAGAGATCAAAGATATCGCTACACAAGCAAATGGACTTCCTGAAAACGTGCAGAAAATTGTTACTGGAGCAGTAGATGTAAATGGTGTCCTTACTGACAGTAAAGGCAATAAGGTAAATGTGACTTCTGGTACTGTTACTGTTATTGAAAAGTCTGATGGTAAATTTGAAATTTCTTATCTACCTGGCGACAAAACAAATACTAGTGTTGTGATCGAATATAAGAAAGAAATGCCTGGCTGAGCAAAAGATGAAACTACCGTATCTGAGACATTTGATACCAAGTTATTGGTATATAAGAATGATGGAGATCTTGATAATGTGATCAGGAACTATCTCAATAATGATGCCTTTAGGAAAACAATTATGGAGGCAGAAAATACCAATGAATGAGCGTATAAAAATTTCTTGTCGACAGTAGATACAGACCTCTTGTGAGCAAAAGAACAACTCAAAAAAATATTAAGTAAATATGAAAATAAAGAACCGACGAAGTCATTTGTATCTCTTATAGATAAGCTTGCTACAGCAGGAGATGCAGATAGTTTGGAAGCACTGGCTGTTGCCCTTGATGGCGTAAAAACAATACTGGCATTGGAATACAAATATGATGGACAATCTATTGCGACTCTTCTCAAAGCGAGAAAAGAGACTTTTGCATGACTCAAATGACCATCTGGAGATGTGTTGCCTACAGAGCTACAGTCTCTGAGAGATGGTTGGGAAAAAGATACTAAGGCCTTTGGTAAAATTACCAAAAAACTCGTACCAAACATTA
>CAZEYI010000076.1:0-5469 GCA_964516785.1 uncultured Candidatus Peribacteria bacterium | reverse complement strand
GGTTGATTTGATAGCAACTGAGCACGATGACCTTCTGGTGAAAGTACAACACCACCACATATAGATATAACAAAAATGTGATGGCACACAAACAATCAGCATGGATCAGACACAGACAAAAAAATCTATGTAAACAAACCGATCAAAATATATCTAGGATATGATAATACCATAGACTCAGCAAACTATTATCAAGATATAGCAGACTACGCCAAATATGAGTGAAATGAAGTTTCTATAAATATACAAATTCCACCCGAATTGATAAATATGGGTGGAGAATGAGAGGGCAGCAGCCTACTGTGTAATACAGAAAATATATGATGTGATATAGATAACGATGATGTATATGATGATACCATAATACAGCGAGATCGAAAGGGGCAAGAATGACGTGGTGTTTTTTCTATAATCCCGTATACAAGCACCCATAGATGAGCAATAGGAGAAACACAAACAGTAAACTATAGCCAAGACACCAATATAAGAGAAAGTATCATAAATATAGAAAATACTCCCACGCTTCTCTTCACTAATACATTCAATCCTATAGCACAAAATGACTTACCAGATGCCTGGACATGACATAATACATCATGAGGTGTATGGTCTGGAATACAAAGCCAAACATTTAGCGACTTACTAACAAACAATGATATAGAATATAATATAATATCACTACAAATGCTACATCCAGGCATAAGAAGAGATAGTAAAATATATCCATATATGCACTATAAAATAAATGGTGAAGATGCACTAGCTTCGCCTATGAATACAATACAAGCATATGCACAGACAGATCAAAGCAATATAACTATACAAGCAAGCAAACCCAACATACTTACACAAGAAAAGTGAAGCTTTATCATAAGCACATCGACAAATGAATAACAATCCAAACAATGGGAAACTATTTATCATAGGAGGATCTGTAGGATTGTTGGCATCAGTTATATTTTTATGACGAGCATTATTTGAAACCGATCCTGGGGAAACTATCGAACCGATAACAACTGGTAATACAATAGATCAATCAAGCGGCGTGCAAGATGCTATAGAAATACTGACAACAAGCTGAGATCTAGATAAAAGTATAGATGTTTTGATACCAGAAATTATGGCAACTGCAGCATTGGCCGACATAGTCAAGCAAGCTGAAAAAGATAACAACATACAGGTACACATACGAATCAGCACAGGACAGACATATCCAGACAAAGAAAATATCAAGATATTGTCATGAGAATACGACATTATAGTATTGCCCAGTGAAAAACTAACAGAATATACAGACATAGCAGGCAAATTAGAGATGGGAGAAAGTTTGCGTCCATTTGTACACGCATCATTTGGACAAATAGTAGAAAATCCAAAGCTAAGTTATATCCCAATAGGACTAGATCCTCTCATAACATGGACACATAAAGACAGCAATTTTAGTACAAATGCCATAGCCACACTATTCAATCAAATAGCACTACGAACACAAAATAAAAAACTATGAATACCCATACTATTTTGAGCAGATATAGAGGATATAAACAAATGGAAAGAATGATCGGAGGCATATCCGCATCAGGTATTTTTTATCTATGCAATACTATCAGATATAGTCACGTCATTAGACACCAATGGACTCAAAAGTATAGTTGACATAGTAAATTACAAAACAGCATCAACACGAGACAGCAACAACTATAGAGAACTCATTAAAAGAATTGGCGACAGAGATATGGCATGCAAACAATATCCAGATATATGTATACGAACATATAATTTTGCAACTGCAAAATTTGGTTTTGTATCAGACATACACTATCTACAGAAATATTTCAGTACACAAGATATCCAACCAATTATACAAAATTTTATAAGTAGCCAAAGTTCCTATCCTACAAGAGCACGAGGAGCTATAGTACACAAAAAAACACAAAATCTCATAAGCTCAATGCAGTTTCTCAATACATTACTTAGCATAAGTATCCAGTCAGGAAATCGACAAACTCCTCTCCTTAGTCCATACAACGGACAAGCAGACATCAACACAATCAAACGATTTGCTAATCAACGAGATAGACAAAAAATAATACGATATAGCAATCAACTACAAACACAACTGATAGAACAAACTCCACTAATAGATCTATTACAAAACAACTATAACACAAATCTCTTTATGCAAACTTCTCGACCAAAAATTACTTTTTAGCAGGCCTGATAATCACAAGTCCTCATATATCCTCTTCATTATCAACGCTATAATCCTCGACAACAACTTCTTTTTGTGCTTGAAGTTCTTCTTCAGGAGTACGCTTTACGAGTGGTTCTTGAAGAAGTATGCTTTGGTAAAGCAGATCACTTATATCTATAGTTTCATTTTTTTCGCTTATAGGAAATATAGGATCGGCTCATTGATCTTGTAAATGTGATTCAGAAAGCACAAAAAGTCACTTATACTCATCAACCCAGACATGTCTGACATATGGCTCTCCAGAAACATCAGAAACATCATCTATATCACAAGATAAGCCCTCAAGCGTTGCAATTATACTTGAATTGTCTATTGATTCTAGGTGCAATATAGTTGATATTCATTCAGATCTTAAATTTGGGATACTATCCAGCATAAGATCAACAATAGAAACAGTATCACGAGAACCAGGATTGAGTAAGAGATCACTAACTTTAATAGATGTCTTTTGCATCAGCAAAAACATAATAACATAAACACCGAAATGATATGTATTTAGAGTAAAATTGCAAGATGCCAACACATCAGATAAACACACTGATAGCCCAGGACCAGAAAATACTCTGTGCAGTATCTGGCTGACCAGACAGCATGTTTATGTGGGATATTATCCTAGATTTTTGGCAAACACAAAAGTGGAATACAAAAAATATCATAGTCCTCTACTGTGATCATCAAACCAGAGCAACTAAGGCTCGAAACATAATAGAAACATACAATCAGAAAAAATCTACGCTAATAAAGGTACTAAGACCAAAAAATCAAAATAAAACCGAAGCATCTATGAGACAGCGAAGATACGAACAGATTCAAAAAATAGCCAAGAAGCATAATTGCAAAATTATTGCTTTTGGACACAATCTGACGGATCGCATAGAAAGCGCATTTATCAATATGCTTCGTGGCTGTGGCATGCAGTGATTAACAAGTCTTAAACATATAGAGACAAATCATCCACTATTGCCAAATCACACAATTTTCAGACCACTATCCGATATGCCAAAAGAAGATATCATAAAGCTTTGCAAACAGCATAAAATACCATACGAAAATGATCCGACCAATAAAGATAACTCATATAGCCTGAGAAATAAATTAAGAAACGATATACTCAAGAAACTTTATAAACAAGCAAATCACGGTAAAAATGGCAATGCCTTTTACCAAAGCCGAAGAAATATTTTTGCAGCTAGCGAAAATATGCCAAATACTATACATCGAAAAAAGCTTGATACCCACAAGGATCGAAAAGCAAAACGAGCCTATACCTACACACAAGACAAAAAAGAATTATGCATAGACGATCTCTATCAACTCTGCCAACAACAGCAACAAAAAAACAACATCACACAAAAAATTCTCAAAGAAATACAACAATTTTGTATACACAAACACCAAGGACACAAATATCGAAATGGTATGTATTTTTTCCCAAACAAAAAAACAATAGCAATTATAGCAGCACCCAAAAAATTTTGGGCTAGAAAAAAGCCAATGAAAAAAAAGATTATAAATAACAGAACTCAACGAGAAAAAACAACACTAGCAACTCCCAGCGAATACAAATGACAATATCTACAGTATATCACAAAGGACGGGTATAAATACTGAAGCAAATCTCGAAGCAAACGATGTATCAATCACAAGATACCAGTCATTCGAAGAAATCACATTCCCGTGATTGTAAAGGACAAACAAATTACTAAAGTCTACACAACATTTATTCCAAATTGATATACATGAACCCATACACCATAATCATCATAGCCAGTATATGGGCTGCGGTTTTAATAATAAGTATAGCAACTCATCAGCACGGCATGCGCAAAAAAAATACAGTAGAAAAAAAACTTACCCAGCAGATCGATAAACTACGACATGACGCTTTCCTGCAACATAAAAATTTTGATCAAACAGCCAAAAAAACGATTAGCAACAAATCAATCTAGCTGATATACACACAATCGACAAAACATGAAACAAGAAGCTCAGTCGATCGCATCAGAAGAAACAATAAAAACCATAGACAAAGAATATCATACATACAAAAAAACGAGCACATACGCTCGCATAGCATCTATAATAGCAAATATATGTAGTATAGGAATATATCGAATATTAGCTTAGTCACATATCGTTCTTTTGTTTCCTCAATTCTTCTTCAAATCTATCTAAACTAGGAGGAATTTGATTGGGAGAATATTTTTTCTTTCCAGCAGAACTATTTGGATTGGTCCCAACAGTACTACGAAGTTCTTCATATCATTTCCAAAGAGTACTGCCAATAGTCTGTGCTACATTATCTTGTGAACTAGGAATGATTGGTGTATCTGACATAAGATTATGCAGTAGCTAAAACATAGGTACTTCTTTGTGTGCGAAACGAATAGAGTATGGCCTTGCCAGACAACTGGTTTTTTTGTTGGCATATCTGGATAGCTTGTTTCATATCTTTGACTCAAGCCGTACGCGGCAAGAGTACGCCACTTTTACTACCATCGTCACTCAGCAAACAAACACCATATTCCAAGGGCGAACGGGCCAAAAGAGCAGTAAGATCTGCCTCTTCTTGTAGATCAGTAACAACATCAACAACTACAGTATGTGTCTTGGATTCATGTTGTTGCAAAACTCCACGCATCATAAGATCCAGCGATTCCGCCAAAGGTTTAGTCGCGCTCAACAATCATTGTGATGCTAACAAAACATCTTTCTCATCATACAAAGATACAAAAAAATTCACCATATCTTGAGGCTTATAATTGACAAACAATACATTCTTGAGAACTTCATGAAGCATAGAAATCCTAGCATAGAGCTAAAGTGTTCTTGTGTCGAGAAGTCATTTGAGTACAATCACCTACACTTATTTGATCATACCATATGTCCAAACTCCAATTCAAAGTAATCAAACAACGCGGGAATGCAAGAGTATGAGAACTTACGCTTAACGGCGTCACACTGACGACTCCTATATTTATGCCCGTGGGTACCAGAGCGACTATCAAAGGCCTTTTTTTGGATGTACTGCAAAATCCAGCATATCTTTGAGATCTTGAACCTATCAAACTCATATTAGCAAATACATTTCACTGTTATTTGCGTCCAGGAGATGAACTTATCAAGAAGGCTGGATGACTCCATACCTTTGAAAATCGAGGAAGTTTAATACTCACTGACAGCGGTGGTTTTCAAGTATTTAGTTTGGGTTTGAA
>CAZEYI010000075.1:0-5506 GCA_964516785.1 uncultured Candidatus Peribacteria bacterium | reverse complement strand
ATCGCTGCTATCCCATACCACAACATCAATCCAGTCACCACAAATTTCAATCCAGTTCCCATGGCAAATCATACCAAAGATCCCATACCAGATCTGACTGCTTGTTTGCCTGTTTTGTTGTTCATCAATTCACCGACGATAGCTCCGACAAATGGCCCGAGGATAATTCACAAAGGTCCCATAAATAATCATATGATAAGTCCTCCTGTGGCTCCTCGTGTACCTGCCTTACTTCCACCAAATTTTTTCGTTCCCCAGATAGGTATGACATAATCTAGAACTATCGTAATAGCAGTCAGCACAATCATGATAAGCCAAAATTGCATCCCAAAATCATCATAACTACTCAACTCTAGCATCAGCAATCCGAGTAAGCTTATTGGTGGCCCAGGAAGGATTGGAGCAAATGATCCGAGTAGTCAGAGGAGAAGAAATATGATAGCAAATATAGCGAGTACGATATCCATATATTATTGTCTATAGATAAATATCTCTAGGCTTAGCTCCATCTTGTGGACCGATAACACCTCTTTCTTCCATGATATCCATGATCCTAGCAGCACGCGCAAATCATACATTGAGTTTTCTCTGGAGGAGTGTTGCAGAAGCTTTTCTGGTTTGTTGGACTACTTGGATTGCTTGCTGCACGAGTTCTTCGTCTGCTCCAGCATCTTCGCCACTTCATCCTACAGCACCACCTTCTCGTTTACCATTGATGACATCCAAAATTTCAGGTTCGTAGATATCATTTTCTGACAATCATTTCATGTACTTCTCTTTGAGCTTCGCGACGATCTCTTCGATCTCATCAGTATCGACAAATGGAGCTTGGATTCTGATAGGTTCTCTCGTAGTTGGATCCATGTAGAGAAGGTCTCATTTACCCAAGAGCGTCTCAGCACCTTGTCTACCAAGGATCGTTCTACTATCAATCTCAGACACCACTCAGAAGGCAATTCTGGTAGGTATATTTGCTTTGATAAGTCCGGTGATGACATCTACTGACGGTCTCTGTGTTGCCACGATGAGATGCATTCCTATAGCTCTGGCTTTTTGTGCTATACGCGTGATATATCATTCTACTTCTTTTCTATTTTTACTTGAGAGCATAAGTTCTGCTAATTCATCGATCACGATCACGATGCGGAACATCTTGTCTCCCATGATTTTAGCATTGTATTCATCGATATTTTTCACTCTTTTTTCCTTAAGTAGTCCGTATCTTTTTTCCATCTGTGCGACCGCCCATTTCAATAATTTAATTGCCTTTTCAGACTCGTGGATGATAGGTCAGAGGAGATATGGCAATCCACTATATAACTCCAATTCTACTTGTTTGGGATCAACCATCAAGAACTTCAATTCTGATGGCGTATTTTGATAGATCAGCGATAATATAAAATCATTCACTCACACAGATTTACCGCTACCCGTTGCTCAGGCTACGAGCAAATGCGGCATCGATTCCAATGTTTTGATGATACTCGATCCATCCACCGATTTACCCAATGATAGATTGGTAAAACTCTTTTTCATATGTCAGGCAAAGTCTGCAGATCCCAATACATCGCCTAGTCTCACCATGCTCGGTTTTGGGTTTGGTATCTGTATTCATACGGTATCAGTACCAGGGATAGGAGCTATAATTCTGAGGGATTTGGTCTTGAGTGATGAGGATATATCGTCTTTGAGTGACTCGATAGAAGAGAGTTTGATACCAGCATCTGGCTTGATTCTGAGCTGCACTATTGACGGTCCGATATCAAATCCATCGATCTGAATTGCTACACCAAACTCCATCAATTTGCTCTGCAAAGCCTTCGCTTTTTCCATCAAAAATGTCTCATCAATCGTTGCCGTCTGTCAGATATTGGTCTGCATGAGGGAGATATCAAAGGTGGGTTTATCCTTCGAAAACGAAACCACTGGTCTGATTTTCTCTTCCTTTTCTGCTATTTTTTCTTGTACTTTTTGCTTTAGCATTGTTTTGATCACACTCGCAGATATAGGCGCTCCCATCTCGTGGGTAGAGTTTTGTCTAGGACTTTCATCATAGTATCTTTCTACGCTTGCTTTTCTTGATTCTTCTTTCTTCGGGGCTGGTTTATCATCGACACGGAAGTTGATATTTATCTTTGGCAAGGTGAAATTGAGAGTATACAATATCCATATAAGTATGGCCACAAAAAGCACTATCACAAATCATTTTACTGCTATCGCTTGCCCGCCAAACATCTTGTCCAATACCCACAATACAGGATAGGAAAGGTATCATCAGAAAGCTTCATACCTGCCGTTTTCTCAGTCGATAAGCGGGAAATTAAATATCGCAGACAATATCACCAACAAACTCACAAACCATCTGAGGATGACTTTCATCAGATACCCTTTGGCCAATATCATCAATCATGCTACGATACAGAGCGCAAAAAATACACTCACACCGATATCTCCCAGGACTATACGTGCATATTGTTGGAAAAACATCAATACAGGCGATCCTTGAGCCAAGAAAAGCGAGAAAAAATACAGTCATCCTAGGGTAAATAAGCCCAATGAGAGCCTATATTTGTTGAGCATCAAGCTACCAGTTCATTTCTTCCTTCTAGCCACTTTTATATAGTACCATATAAATACACTACATATACCGATATCAATAAGCCCCCGCTTTGCAAGCCCAAAGAAGCTCTATTTATTTTCTCAGATATTGACATTGTAACTTAGTCTGGCAAATATATGATACCACGGAATTTATATTCTTATTGTGAACAAAGTATGGAGTTGAAAAGTAGTATATCAAGCAGTATTGTATCGATGAGCCCCAAGAAAATAGCAACACTAGCTGCTTTTTTACTTGCTGCATTGACAGCAGATGCTCAGATGAGAGTCGATGGTAATATGAGAATAGATGGATCATTGAAAAACAATGGTAATACATTGATTGCACCAGGTGCAAATATAGCTGGAGATGGAGTCATACATGTAGATGGAAGTATAACCAATAACAAATGAACTCCAGATGCATTTACTCCCGCCAGTAATGCAAGCGTAGTTATGACAGGAACAAACCCTCAGACAATTGGAGGTACAACGCCAACTAATTTCCCAAATCTGACGATAGATAATCTAGCATGAGTAGCATTGCTCCAAGATCAGACAGTCAAAAACCAACTCACCTTCCAACAATGACTTTTCGATCTTAATGGGAAAAATATTGATCTAGGCACTACAGGTAGTTTATCTGGAGAATCAGACGCATCGCGCGCAACTGACATCGTGGATGGTGGAACTATCACTGCTACGAGAACACTCAATGCTCCTACAAATCAAGACCCAGCGAACCTTCGTCTAAATATTACTTCATGAAATAATTTAGGCTCTACAAATATCATCCGCGGACACACACAGAAGGTATCTACTAGTGGCTTTGGTATATATCTATGGTACGTCGTTACGCCGACAAATACACCGACAGCAGTGACCAACAAAGTTACGTATTTTGACGGCGAACTTGCTGGGGTATCTGAAACAGAATTAGACCAATGGCAAAAAAACGGTCCAGATTGGGAGCGTCAATATGGTACTCCAGATGTAAGTAATAATTATGTCACTGCATCGTCAGTATGGTTTGGTGATACACTCACACTTGGTGGAACGACCAGTAGTCCTTTGCCAGTCACATGGGCAAATGATTTTACAACTACATGTACAGACGGAGTAGTTGATATCAGCCGATCGGTGTATACAGAGATCAATAATTCATGATTTATAGTAGAGCATAGCACAGATGGGATAAGCCGAGATAGCGTATGATTTGTCCCATCACACACTGGCAATAGTAACGCACTACAATCATATAATTTTACACACGATAATAATGATCAAAACGGCACTTCATATTATCGTTTGCAGCAAATAGATAATGATGGGCAATTTGATTATTCGCAAATATTTGGTGCATACTGTGATCCTATAGATACCAGAACCATCTCTGTCGCATATCCAAATCCTACACTCGATAAAATATATATCACGGTATTGGACAATCAGGAGACGGCACTCCCTATTTTACTCACCAATACCTTGGGTCAAAAACTCATGTACCGTGAAGAGATGACTATCGCAGGAAGTAAGATGATAACTATAGATTTATCACAATACGCCGCAGGCTCATACTTCATCAAGATAGGAGATCAAGCACAGCAGATCATCAAACAATAAAAATAATTGTTATCAAAAAAGCCCCATCCATATGGGGCTTTTTCTATTAATGATACATATAGTATTATTTTATATCTATACGAGAAGAGTCGTCCACATTTGTATAAGTATTTTTCTTCTGTGTTCTCATGAGCATGATCATAGCAAAGGCTCTCTTGAGAGGATCAAAGAGATCAGTGGTAACGGTGATGACACCAGCATCTTGCAATGCAGCTACGTGATCACAATACCAACAGGTAGTGTTGCCATTGTTTGCTTCTCCGTAGAGGAGTCTGCTCAGGATAGTAGCAAACTGTGCTTTATCTAAATACTCATTTGGATTGAATGCAGCAGATGGAGTTACTCCATCAGTTTCCAATCCCATAAGGCCAAGCTTACAAGCAGTCTCCATATATTTTTGCATCTCTTCAGATTGATCTGCCACATCAGAGAAGTCACATACTTTGCTATTTTCAGGAGTTTTGCCTAGGACATTGATAGCATAATTACTCATCATCTTAGCGGCATGGGATCTGATGAGTAAACCATCCATATTTGCATCGATACACGTAGGCATAGTAGTGATAGAATACTGTACAGAGAAGAGATATGCTGTCTGATATTCTTGATCTGGACAGCTGTTTCTAGTTGATCATCCATTGTTGTTGTTAGTACTACCTATTTGATTGTAAGTACCTACAGCATCTTTGTTATCATCATTAGTATCGTCTTCCTCACATGTATTATCATAGCGGTTGCCGCTATCATCTCCATTTGGACAGTAGTCTTTCTCAGCACTTCACCCACCACCTCATCCACCACCACCTTGAGATGCTGCGATGATCGTAAATGCTCACGAATAAAGTTGGTGCCAATGTATCCCATTATTTTCTGTAATTTGGATAGAATAGTTAGTATTGTTATGAAAATTTTCGTCAATTCTTGTGTAGGTAAGTACAGTATTGCCGCTTGACCACACTCCATCAAGCACTGGACACATGCTTCATGATCCATCACAGGGGCCTGATGCTATAGTTATATCTAGCAATACAGGCTGTGCAAATATCACTACGATGTTTGTATTGGTAGCTACATTAGTTGCTCCATCTGCAGGAGTAACACTGACTATCTCTTCACTCTCTGCAATAGTCCATGTTCGACTTGCGGGACTAATATCTATATTGTCTGCAGCATCGACTGCACGGACATAAAATATATGGTCCCCATATACAAAACCAGTTCTTGTATACGGAGAAGTACATGGAACAAAATCCTCAATCGTAACGCCATCATCTATCGAACACTC
>CAZEYI010000074.1:0-5595 GCA_964516785.1 uncultured Candidatus Peribacteria bacterium | reverse complement strand
ATCCCAGTGCCATCATCCTGTACAACAATACGCTCCTTACCGCCTTCCCAGACAGCTACAGATATAGTCTTTGCTCCAGCATCCAAGCTATTTTCTACGAGTTCTTTAACAATAGAAGCAGGCCTTTCAACGATTTCCCCTGCCTTCAATTTATTGATAATATAATCAGGGAGAATATGAATTCACATGAGCACACAAACAACGCGATAAATATAAGCCATATATAGCATTTGCCCTTGCATTTGCAAACCAGATACAAAGATTGTATGTATACTATTTTGTGGTAAATAACGAGATGAAACAATTACGATCTATCATACAGCAACATCCAGTTCGCGCCAAATATGGGCTCCTCATCGTAGCAGTCATTATGATGATAGTTGCGATCAAAACATATATCAATTATCTCAACATAGAGACATCTATTGCTGATGTCAAAAATCAAACAAGACAAATTGAATTACAAAAAAATTACGAACAGAAATTCTTGGTAGCCTACGAATCCTCTTTCCGATCAGATATATTTATGATGCATGAAAACAATATCTTAGCCAAAGGAGAATTCATTATCCAATTCCAGGAATCTACTCCGATAGTTGACGCCAATACCTGAGATCAAGACACACCAACACTTACACCTCCCGAAGCACGAAGATATTTTTTGCGCACTATATGGGACAAACAGTAATCAAGATTTGATAAAGCGCACCAAAAACATATAGCATATATATCTTTTATTCAGCCACCATCATCATGATCAACAAAACAAACACAAAAAAGCAATATCGAGCCACAGCAGCCATATCGGTTATTATAATTGCGATAGCCGCAATTGCACGATATACATCCGACAGATCATCTACTGTACAACAAGGTGATATAGTCAACGTGTATTATACAATACAAGATCAATCAAAAAATATAATTCAAACCAATAGCGGATCTCAAGCTCTTGAAGTGATAGCAGGACAAAGTAGTAGTGTTCCTTACATAGAAGAAATGGTACTAACTATGAAATACGGACAGACCAAAACACAGCAAGTATCAGCAGACGATGCATACGGCAAATTTTACGACCCAAACAAATTACAGGTGATTAGCAAGAGTGTCTTTGATAGTATAGGATTAGAACCAGTAGTAGGAGAAAAATATGTTTTGGGTGATACGATAGTCATAGTAAGAGAAATAGGTGAAGATACTATAACCATAGATCTCAACCCAGCTTTCACAAAAGAAGCCGCAATATACACCGTAACGGTTTTAGAGAAGAATCCATAAGACATGCAACTATTCAAAAGAATGCTCATGTCTCTATTCCCAGATGACACATGATCCCAAACAGTCAATCCTGCTAGTATATTTGTCTCTTTTGTTTCGAGCAAAGAATTTTTTTCTGTAGTACACAGAAAAATTGTCGAAAATTATAAACTCAATATGTTTGATATAACCATGGATCCTTTTGAGTTCAAAATAGGATTTGGCAACAACCCATCGGTACAAGTCAAAGACATAGATGCATATTATGCCTATAGTGCAGTCGCAAATTTCAACGGATACAGATTATATAATCCCAGCAATATGGGACATGCTATGACCTTACTCATGAGTACATATTTCTATCCGCATTTTGAGAAATACGATCCCAAATATTTTTCGTTCTTTCTGTACACACTCTATATGCTTACCTTTGTCTTTGTATCGAGGGTAAAGGTGTTTGACTCTGAAGACAAACAAAGCAGCTTCAACCGATTTGTAAAATTATTGTGTGAGTTTTATGAATTTGTCCTAGATCAAGCAAAGATTCCACACAACGAAAAAATACTAGCCCAGATCAAAAAAGACATAATACTACAGACAAATTGTATGTATGTACTGATAGCATTTTATCGTTCATGCAACAAATTACTCATAGCCACATGAGGCACAGAAAAAGATTTCTACCAACGATTATTCCACGATGAGATCAAAGAAGGAAAACGAAAGTCTGCATGCAATGAATTTGCAACCAATTATCATCAATATATTCATGATACTAACTGTAAAAATAGCAAAATAATTTTACAACTTATACTACCAGCAGATATACTACTCAAATATATTTTTGCAGATATAGATGCATGTGCAGTAAGTAAGGTTGTCCTGAAAAATGCCTACGATCAGAAGAAGGTAGATAAAATATTGAAGGATATACGTGACGATGAAAAAAATATCTATACACTCATAGAATATATAACAGACTATACTCTACGAAAAAAGAACTTCTTCTTTGGAGTCAAAAAATTTATGACCCATACACTCAATCAAAATACAAGTCACCAAGATAAAGAAGAATTAGACGAATTTATGTCAGAGATAGGAGATATAGACAATATAGACATGGCCAAAATTCCCGAAAAAGTAAAAAAAGAATCTAAGATAATGGAAAAAATAATAAATTTCTATGTCACATATACAGGAGCTAGCCAAGCAGCAAGAGGAGACAATATGCGAATTAGATTTCAACAAAAATGATTGTTACAGGATGTATTGGCAAACAAAAATCTCAAAACGGACAAAAAGTATTCGCTCCCACAGTATGGATCGATGCTATACGCATACAGCAAAAATGCATTTTATTATAAATATGCCGCAGACAACATCAGGGCTGGTAAAGAAAAATTCTACCTCCCATTTAGTAGTACACTCAAGAAAGCTCAATCCAACATATACATCATTAGATTACTCCATGAAAATATAGTATCTACACTATTCCAGGATTGGAATACCAAAGATATGAGACTCTATATCAAACAAAAAGACATACTAGATACATTCAAAAAATTGCGAGGCAAACAAATAGGACAATATATCAAACAAAAAGACAAAGATCTTATAGCAAAGATATACCAACCCATAGTACAAAATTTAGAAAATACCAATATAGTGAGCATCGCACAAAAACACATCGATCAAACATCCCTTTTCCATCTCAGAGAAAATTTGTATACAGTAGACTTTCGAATATATACGGAAGCAATCAGCCAACTAAATATAGAATGTGATCTGCAGACAAATTATACCGACATGAATATGCTTGGTATATATGCATGATTGAAGGAAAATCTATTTGGACTACTATTATATCTATACGCGCTCCAAAGCAGCAAAGCAAGCGCATCTAAAATAGATGCAATTATAGACATATATATCACAGACATCCTTCATATTCATGAAGATTATAATACCAAAATATCTCACATCATCAAAAAGTTACTCATAAATTATAATGAGTTACTAAGCAAACGAATTGCCCTTGATGACAATCAAAAAGTGCTTAGTATAGCCATAGAAAATCGAAATATCTTCAGTAGAGACAAAACAGTAGGTAGTATCAAAAACATCATCATAGGCGAGGATATAATGCGATTGAGATGATTTATTAAAACAGTAACATACTACAACAAAAGATATATAATGCCCAAGTAATTTATATAGTGAACTATGCGATCATGAAATGCACCAAATGTCAAAATATGGAAACTAAAGTAGTAGACTCGAGAATCATCGAAGATGGTCAAACCATCAGACGTAGAAGAGAATGCGAATTTTGTGGCCATAGATTTACTACCTTTGAAAGAAAAGGATCTACCGAACTAATGGTAATCAAAAAAGATGGTAACAAAGAAATGTATGATAAACAAAAACTAAAAAAAGCAATCATACTATCTTTTGCTAAGAGAAAATTCACCAATGAAGAGATAGATAATATGATAAGCAACCTGGAAATATCACGATCCACTACCCCAAACGCAGAGATCCCATCCAAACAAATAGGGGAAGACGTTATAAAGGCACTCAAAGGTATGGATCCAGTAGCATATGTAAGATTCGCATCAGTATACAACTCTTTTGAAGACCTAGAAGATTTCAAGAAAATAATTTAATTTTTATAGAGCATCAACTATTTTTTCAAACTGTTCTATCCTATCATAGACGTTTTTGAACATATCAAAACTCGCAGCTGCAGGACTAAACAATACATAATGAATAGTATTTTTTTGAGCATATTGCAAAGCAGTTTGAATAGCAGCATCCAATGAAGAAATTTTAGTATATCAAACACCTGCACTAGTAGCGACCTGAGCTAAACTATCGGCAACTTGACCATACACAACAATATGGGAAGCTTTTTGCGTAAAACTATCGATCAGTAGACTATAATCATCTCATTTATCAAATCATCCCGCAATAAGAACACATTTTTTTGGCATAGCATCGAGTGCTGCTTTGCATGCAGCAGCCGAAGTACATATACCATCATCAACAATAGTAACATCCCCTATTGTTTTAATAGGAGAGAGACGATGTTGTAGTGGATAAACACTATCCAACAAAATAGACATATCAAATCCAGTCCATGCATTATCATGAGACAAGGAGGCACATACAGCAGCAACAGCTCATAAGTTTTGTTTATTATGTTCACCTAAGAAGTGAGTATCACCAATCGTAGCGTAATGTTGAAAAATCGAAAGTGTCTGATATGTACGAGCAAGGAGAGATACTACATCAGCAGAAACAAATGATTGACGAGAACGTGCAATAATATTTTCTTTGGCTGCAATATAGTTATCCATAGTATGGTGTCGATCAAGATGATCACGAGATATATTGAGCAATACACCGTAATCATAAGTAAATTTTGTAGTATGTGCAAGCATAAAGGACGAAGATTCTATGACAAATATATGTCTATGTGTGTCAACTTTATTTTCTAATATCTCCAAAAACACACGTGATAACGGAGTAGCAAAATTACCAGTCAATCGACATTTGTATCAGGTTTGATGAGTAGATAAGTATGTATCCAATACCTTGTATAATACCCATGATGTAGTAGATTTGCCATTGGTGCCTGTAATACCTACAAAAATACTCTCATCATAAAAAGAAAAATATTCTTTATGTAATACCAAGAAATCCAACTCACTAAGTATCTTATTAGAAAATCATGTATAGATAGTATGTGATTGTTTTATACCTGGAGTAACAACAACATATTGAGCAGCGACAAGAACATCATGATCAAAATCCTCATCATCCATTAATCTTACCTGCAATCAAATATAATGACATAGAGCTACCACAGACTCTCACACTTTACCTTTACCATACATGACAATCATGTCTATATCTGTCTACATAAATAAAGTATATAGCTGCGCAAACTGATCAAATGAGAGTTTCCAATCAAAACGCTTAGTAGGAATAACTTCTATATTATCCAAGCGCATACGAGAGATACCATCTATCAAGGCATCTATATCTCGACTCGGCAAAAAGAATATCTTGCCGGATACTACTTCAGGTATAGATGCATAGTGTGTTGTAATAAGTTTTTGTCACAGCGCACTGACCTCAGCATGTACTGAACCAAATCACTCCGACAAAGAAGGCGCAATAACTACATCACTCGCCACCACCAAGGTACGCAATTCCTGCAAAGAAAATCCACTATATATACGAACATTATCTATCATTCCATGGGCATAAATGCGATTTCTTATATATGTGTCTCTTTTGGCTGGTATAAGGTTGAAAACAATTAATATGTCT
>CAZEYI010000073.1:0-5675 GCA_964516785.1 uncultured Candidatus Peribacteria bacterium | reverse complement strand
TGTTGGTGCCTCATGTGTGATTGTCTGAAGAAGAAATTATTCCACTTATTGAAAAACCTGCGGACTCAGTTTACGGAGACTTTGCATTCCCATGTTTTGTGTTGTCTAAGACTCTGAAAAAATCTCCAAAGGATGTTGCTGAATATCTACATAGGATACTTACTAAAAAATGAGCTTTTGATCCTACTGCTTTGTATACACTAAATTTTGTGGGATGATATCTTAATTTCTTTGTTAATGTGGAAATGCTCGCTTCGTGACTTATTCCTGAAGTAGCTAAACAAAAAGATCAGTTTGGGGCAGGACAAGTAAAATGACAAAAACTTATGATAGAATCTCCTGGTCCCAATACCAATAAGCCACTTCACTTAGGGCATGTGAGAAATATGTTGCTAGGTAATGCATTGGAGGAAATTGCTCGTTTTGCTGGCTATGATGTTACGAGAGTCGACATCATCAATGATCGTGGCGTTCATATTTGTAAGTCTATGTTGGCGTATCAGCTTTTTGGCAACAATGCTGAACCAGATAAGAAAGGGGATCATTTTGTCGGTGAGCGATATGTCTTGTTTGACAAGAAAAATAAAGAAGATCCGAGCATGGAAGAGAAAGCTCAAGAAATGCTGAGAGCATGGGAAGATGGCGATCCGGAAGTCCGTGCTTTGTGGAAAAAGATGAATGACTGGGCGATCAATGGTATGCAGGAAACCTATGCAAGATATGGGGTCACTATCGATAAAGCATATGCAGAAAGTGATCATTATTTGAAAGGAAAAGATATCGTGCAACAATGACTTGATCAAGGGATATTTGTTCGCGATGAGAAGTGAAATATAGTTTTCCTAGATGAAGCAGAAAATATTAAAAAAGTTGTGCTGAGAGCTGATGGTACGTCTATCTACATTACCCAAGATATCGTCTTAGCTGGACTTAGATACGAAGACTATAAAATGGATAAGATGGTTTATGTGGTGGCCAATGAACAGATAGATCACTTCAAGGCATTGTTTGCTATCTTTAAAAAACTTGGCTATAGTTTTGCTAATGATTGTTACCATCTCGCGTATGGATATATATCTTTGCCAAGTGGTAGAATGAAGAGCAGAGAAGGAACTGTGGTAGATGCTGATGATGTTGCTGATAGTATGCATGCTGATGCTTTGGCATTGATTAAACAAAGATATCCAGAATTGTCTGATGCAGAATCTCATGTCAGAGCAGAGCAGATAGCAATGGCTGCGATTAAGTTCTTTATGCTCAAGTATGATGTATTCAAAGACTTCATCTTTGATATAGAAGAGTCTCTGTCCTTTGACGGAGAAACTGGTCCGTATTTGCAGTATACGCATGCTAGATGTTGTAGTGTATTACAAAAGGCCGGCGTTGGTTTAGATGTAGAATCTAACATACAGTTTGATCTCCTGCAGGCAGATGAAGAAAGATTGCTTCTTTTGCATTTGTACCACTTTCCTACTTGTGTTGCTCAATCAGCTGAAAAATATACTCCAGACAATATAGCTAGATATGCTCTTACCTTAGCGCAGCTATTTAACGGTTACTATCAAAAACAACAATTTATTGTTGAAGATCCGGCATTGCAAAAAGCTCGTTTAGCTTTGGTGTCGAGCGTGAGACAAACTATGGAAAATGCTCTTCGTATTATTGGAATTGAGGCTCCACAGCAGATGTAAACTATGTTTATTTTATCATACTTATGCTATGATGTGTTGCGATATATGGGAGTCTTTTGATGAAGCAAACAATCTTTTGAAAGAATATACACATCGAAAATTGTTGCTTAGAAATAGAGTCAAAACATTGGGGAATTGTGTTATCATCACCAAGAGGCATATAGAAAGCTTATCCGATATTACTCCTGAAGAAATGGCAGAATTCGCTATTGTAGCGAAAGATGTTGAGAAGTCATTAGGAGCTAGTTTTGGCTTTGATAAGATGAATTATCAGATGCTGATGATGAAAGAAAAACATGTACATTTTCATGCTATCTCTAGATATGCTGCTCCCAAAACTTTTGCTGGTATAGAACGACCTGATGCTGGTTGGCCATTATTGCCTCCTGCAAATAGATCTGATATCACTCTAGAAACTTTGCAACTTGTAAAGCAAGAAATACTTACGCATCTCTAATTATTTATATTTAGACTATCTATGAAAAAATATTTGATCTCTATCTCTTGTTGTTTTTTATTAGCGTGATGTGCATTGTTGGACGCACCATCTGATGTTGTTACTGATTTTGTAAATCCTCGTCAGGCTGAAGTTGCTATAAATATAGTAGATATTGCTAGGCCTGCTATGCCATGATGTGCGTGGTATACGTATGCTGATAGTGGGTATGGAGTAGAATTTGTTTCTCAAATTTGCGATACCCCTTTGGGTCATTTCCAACTATATCCTGTTACTGATGGATATGCTATCAAAACCGAGACAGGCATATCTGATCCGGTGATTCGTTTCTTCCAAAAAAATATGGTTAATGATATTACCACAGATATATCCAATACACTTAACAATAATTTAACATGAGATGCGTTTTTGGGGTGTTTGGTTTCTTTGTCTCCACTGCAAAAAGCAAGACAACAAGAAGTATGGAAATATAGTGTGGTACCTTTTGGTGATTATGAAAAAATAGTTACAGCTACACAAAAAACTGATCCTGACTATCGTGGATGTGGTATATTTGATGGCTCACAGGAACCTTATGGCTATTTCCAATATCATAGCTGATCTAGTATCTATTTCTTTGTACAATTAGCCACTACTGGAACTTTGTTTGATCCGGATTCATTTGTGATGTTGGACTAGGATTATGTTGTTTTTTGCCTATGAATAGTGTAGGAAGTAGTATGTTTATTGTTCTGTGTAATTATGTGAAAAGATACTCGTGCTTTTTTGGAAAGTTTGGAAAATAATTTTTATGGATTTTGGATCAAGAATTTTAGGATATCTCTGTTGTGCATCATTCTTTTGGTTTTGTACGGCATCTATTCGCTCGTGGTTATCCCCAAAGAATCTACTCCTGATATCAAATTTGGGATAGTTAGTGTGACCACTATCTATCCAGGGGCAAACCCTATTGACGTGGATGATCTGGTTACGACAGAAATAGAAGATCAGATCAAGGAATTGCAAGGCATAGACAGCATCCAATCATCAAGTTCGGTTGGATTTTCTCAAATTACCATAACACTTGAAAATGATGTCGATACTAAGGATTTTATAGCCAGCGTTCAGCAAGAAATCAATAAAACACATCTTCCTACTGAAACTACAGACCCAACAGTTACTGAGATAAGCACTGATAATGAAGTGCTGTTCCAAATGATGCTTTATGCTCCCAAATCTCTTTTCGATCAAGAAAACTTCAGGTCTTTAGCCAACAATTTTGCTAGAAATATTAATGGTAAGTGACCTATAGTAGATGTTAGTATTGTTGGGCAATCAAGTGCTAGTGAATACGATGTCGCTGTAGTCGCAAACCCCCTCAAACTTGAGCAACTCGGTATTAGTGCTAGTACTATAGCCCAAGCTATTAGATCCTATGGACAGAGTACTCCATTGGGGAACTATGCTATTGGTGACTTGCGTTATGATTTTAGAATATCATCCTCGCTCAATTCTTTGGAAGATCTTATGCAGGTCCCCATTATTACTCCTCGTGGATCTATTTTTCTCCAAGATATAGCTAGTATTGAAAGAGATTATGTAAGTGACGCCATAGCTCTTGGTGGCGTATATGGGAATAGTGGTAATTATGCAGTGGAGCTGACTATTTTCAAACCCCAAAGAAGTGATGTTTTTAGTGATTCACGTGCTGCTAGAGAGATTATAGAAGCGGAACTTCAAAAAAAACCATACAGCGATATATCGTCAGCATATACTCAAGATATGGCAGAAATCATTATTGATGACTATGCCTCTTTGTCTACAAATGCATGGCAATCGCTGTTGTTTATCTTCTTGATCATGCGAGTTTTTGTGTGATTTAAACAATCTATGATAGCAAGTTTTGCTATGCTACTGTCATTCTTTGTGACATTTATCTTCCTCAATAGTTACTGATATACGCTTAATTTCTTGACCAATTTCAGTCTTGTACTAACCTTTGGAATGGGGATAGATACTGTTATTGTGATCATCGAAGCAGCCTATGAGTATATGAAGAAATGATTTGATTCCAAGACGGCGGTATTACTGGCCATGAAAAATTATGCTGGGCCAAATATATCATCTTCCATAGCAAATATGATCGTATTTATACCACTTTTGTTGCTCCCTTGAGTAACAGGTAAGTTTTTGGCATATATTCCTATTACCATATTTGTTACCTTGTTAGCGAGTCTATTTTTGGCATCGTCTATCAACAGTGCATTGTTTTGGAAACTCAACAAAAATTTTTCTTTCTATTATGTCGATGACCCTGCTTCTGATGCAGATGAAGAACTGCTTATTAGTGAAGATGAGATGAGTGTATTGGAACAAGAGAGAAAGGGTAAGACAGCATTGCCACATACATCGCAGCCTCGTACTGATGTCTTTATAACACGCATAGCTCATCAATATACTTCGTGGTTGCATCGTATTATTGTTAGTCCCAAATGGAGGCGTGCTGTTATATTTGGGCCGATTGTTGCTTTAGTACTAACCTTTATTTTCCTATCTCCTCGTATAGGATTTTCATTGTTCCCCTCAGGAGACAATCCATTTGTGCTCTATCAAATACAATGAAAAGATGGTGCAACTACTCAATCTATGGAATCCATACTCCCTGCTGTAGATGAAGTCCTATCTAGTATACCTGAAGTCAAAGCCTATACAATTACTGCGTTGCATAATACTATCGATATATCGATTATATTGTTGGCCAAAATTGATAGAGAGAGAGATTCATTTGCTATTGAAGATGAGATCAAGGAACGCTTTAGATATCTGCAGCAACAATGATATCGTGTAGAAGGTAAGGTTCAGGCATGAGGACCTCCTGTAGGAAAAGCTATAGGAATACAGCTTATTGCTCAAAATTCTTCTCAACTAGATGTCTTGAGAAATGTGGCCCATGATTTTGAGTCATATATACGTACACTTACAGGAGCTATAAATGTATCCAATAGTAGTCCAGCTACTCCTGGTCAGTTTCAGTTTGCCCTCAGTAAAAATAAATTAACAGTACTATGACTTACACCTAGTGATGTCCAAAACGACATAGCTCCAGCCTTGCTTGGTATTGAAGCAGGGACAATTGCTATCGATCAAGAGGACAGAGATATTGTGGTAAGATACCCTTTCTTGGGTAAGAGCCTTTCGCCTGACCAACTTATGAGCACAACAATCAATACAAGACAAGGTAGCGTTTCTCTTGGCGATGTAGCCGATTATACATTGGACGAAGGATTGGCTACGATCAATAGAGATGAATGAGATATTACTATACGCGTTGAGGCTGATCTAGAGCAGGGCATACCCTCTACCGCACTCCAACCTATGCTTGTGTCTTATGCTGAGCAATATCCTTTTCCTGAAGGGATATCCTTTAAGTCTGGATGAGAAAATCAAGAAAATAGCGATTTGATACAGGCCACAATGATTGCGTTCTTTATAGCTATCTTCTTAACATTCCTGGTTTTGGTGTATCAATTTAACTCATTTTCGCAGCC
>CAZEYI010000072.1:0-5731 GCA_964516785.1 uncultured Candidatus Peribacteria bacterium | reverse complement strand
TGTCACTGAGCAATTACCCCATGTGACAGCTATAGATGCCGCTGGCAAAGAATATAGCACCCATATGGTCAATGATCTCGTCATAGGCAAAGGGGTCCTGGATTACCTCTACTGTACCGTGCAGACCAGCGAAAAAACTTATCATATACAAGGCACGGCACTTATCCTTTCTACTGCGATAGGATCGACAGCATATTGGTTGAGTAATGGTGGTCCCATCATTCCCTTGAGTAGCAATCTCCGAGGGATTATGTGAGTTGCTACGATGCCATTTCATCATCAATTGCTCCAGCCCGATACCATAACTATAGATATAGAGAGTAAATCTGAAGCCGAGATAGGTGTCGATGGACACAGCAGGATATATACGAATGTAAAGCGTGTTACTATCAAGCCTGACGATAAAGCCGTTCGCCTCTGATTTCTCAAAACACATAATTTTGATACCAAAAGACTACTCATCGCTGAGCACAAAAGTATGGATATAACAGGTTAAATACTTATTGTGCATATAGTTTTTATCTGTGCATCACATATGTCTCATCAGCCACATACATGACTACGAATAGCACGTATGCAGCCGCTGCATCATGGACATATAGATGCAATTCAGCAAGCCTTGGAGACTGGCATAGAGCGCCTCATTATTGGTATTGGATCGGCAAATACATCTCATACGATAGACAATCCTCTCCATATAGAAGAAAGAATGCAGATATTGCAGACCGCACTAGAAGGCTATGGTATCCACAAACTCGTGGAGATATATCCTATCCCTGATTTTGTCGATGATGCCAGATGGTTGGACCATATCCATACACAGCTTCCTGCTTTTGATACCGTTATATCAAATAATCAATGGGTTGTCGACCTCTTTGCACCACACGGCAAAACCATCATCCAACCAATAGAACGTATCCCTGTCAGAGCAAGTGATATCAGACAAGCACTTTTGGATGATAATATGGTATTTTTGCAGCAGTATCTCCTACCCCATACATTGCAACATCTCCATGAACTCGATATAGCTGAGAGGTTGCGCAAACATATATCGTAATTTCTGGTATTTGTGTTTCATTTTTTTGACAAAAAAGATAGTCGTCCGTATACTTGGGTGATTATTTATTTTTGGAAGTATAGACTATGAATATTGTACAAACTTTTTTTAAGGATTATTTTGACGCTAAGAGCCGACTTCATCATCATAGTGTGGTGTCATGAATGGCAGCCGTATCTGCATTTGTAGTGATAAGCTCCAGTTTGTTTGGACTAGGATACAAATGAACATATGCGGCAGATGGGCCAGATATGTCGATATCAAACAATGCAAGTTCACAATATGTAGATGCCTGAGATACTGTCGTGTTTTTGTATTTTTATCAAAATGAGGACTATCCCACTAAGACTGCAACAAACATAACGGTATGATCATCTATTCCTGATGGAATGACCTATGTATCGGCCACTCCTACCCCTGACGTAGTAGGCAGTAATTTGCAATGGAACAATCTATCAGATGATTATGGGATCATTACCGTAGAGATGGAAGTAGATAGCGTAGACAACCTGATATGAAGTACTGTGCGAGTATCAGCAGATGGCGAAGATCCATATAGTAATAACAATAGTGCTACCGCAGATCTTAGACCACGTACAGCTACAAGCAATACCAATACGACTGACATGTCTATCTCTACCACAGCTTCTGCAAGCAGCATCAACGTAGGACAAACCATAGAATATACTTTGTCTTATGAAAATATAAGTGATACAGCTGCAGAAGAAACTATTATCATCAATACGCTTCCTGAGTGAGTCAGCTACATTGCTAGTGATATAGAACCTACTGACATAGAAGGTAGTAGTATTGCATGGAATTTGGGGGATATACCATCGGGCGATGAGTGAACAATTACTGTGTGGTGATCTGTATCTACATTACTGGATGATGGATTTAATATCTTGAATTTTGCAAGTATCGATTCTAATAATAGTGATGACAATACAGCAAACAATATCTCCGTCGTATCGAGCGAAGTTATCAATAATGGTACGGATCTGTATGTTACTACAACTGCATGAAGTAGCAAGACTGATGCAAATAAAGACTTTGATTTTGATGTATTATTTGGTAATCGTTGACCAAACACAGCAAACAATATAACAACATCTCTAACCTTGCCTCTTGGCATGACTATCGTATCTGCATCTCCAAGCTATACAAGCGTAGCGGGAAGAACATATACCTGGACACTAGACTCCTTGAGCTTGGGTGGTATGAGTACTATCAGCCTTACATTACGTAGTAGCATAGCAGGCATACATGATTTGGTGGCTGTTATCGAAAGCGATACTACAGAAATCAGTAGTGATGATAATGGATCTCTCTTTGCTCTCACTATTGGTAGCGTAAGTAACA
Source organism: uncultured Candidatus Peribacteria bacterium (assembly GCA_964516785.1). GTDB lineage: Bacteria > Patescibacteriota > Gracilibacteria > Absconditabacterales > Absconditicoccaceae > CAZEYI01. Next base: position 3,312 of record CAZEYI010000072.1, on the reverse strand, counting down.
ATAGCTCCGCATGAGCAGCTGGTGGAGGTTGATGATCAGAAGGTGGTGATACAAGCCAATCATTATGAGATATCATACAGGCTGTAAAGTCTGAATTTACGGACGAACATGCTGCTGCAGATACTGCAATCATATCTACTGATAATGCAGTAGATGCATGGGCTGCCTTTAAGCCAAATACACAAACAGTACAGTCTATAGCTGCCAAAGTAGATACCAAAGTATATACCCCTGAAATGATAGAAGCCTTTGTCTTTGCTAAAAATGTAGGGATGACAAGCTTCTCAGATATCACCAAAGCAATGATGTATAACGAATTGACTAGAGCTCAGTTAGCTAAATTTGCTGTGGAGTATGCTACTGATGTATTGGGCGTAGAGGCAGATATGAGCAGATCTGATGTATGTTTCTGATATACTGATACACACAAAGCTGGCGACTTACTCCAATATATCCAATACTCTTGTATGATGAAACTCTTGGGTCAAAAAGCCGATGGTATAACACCAGCAGAAACATTTAGACCAAATGATCTGGTAACGAGAGCTGAATTTGGGACATTTATGTCTAGACTGGTCTTTGGCAATACATACAATAGCACCAATGCAAATGATCCAAAGTGGTATCAAGCACACTTAGAAGCACTCAAAGCAAATGGAATCATTACACAAATAGATCAACCACTGAAAAAAGAATTGAGAGCCTGGGCTATGGTAATTATGTATAGAACTGCAGAATTCTTGGCCAACAAATAAATACTATAAAATCTCTTGCATTTTTGGTGTAGCATGTATATATTATACGTGCTACGCTTTTTTATTTAGTAGATAATAAACAAATACTATGGGTAAAATTATAGGTATAGACTTGGGTACAACCAACTCTGCTGTGGCATATATGCTCGGCGGCAAGTCTGAAATTATTGCAAATGCTGAAGGTAAGAGAACTACTCCATCTATCGTCTATATCAAAGGCGATGAATTATTAGTAGGAGATCTAGCAAAGAGAAAGGCAATTTTGGAACCAAAAAATGTCGTATACGAAGTAAAAAGATTTGTATGACGCAAATACAGTGAAGTGAAAGAAGAGATCAAGACGGTACCCTATGAAGTCAAAGAAGGCAGTGATGGTGGATGTCTGATCGTTATCGATGGGAAAGAATATAAGCCAGAACAGATATCAGCATTTATCTTGCAAAAAATCAAGCAAGATGCTGAGAAGTTCTTGGGTGAACCAGTAACACAAGCAGTCATTACGGTGCCTGCCTACTTCAATGATAGTCAGAGAAATGCAACGAAAGTTGCAGGAGAGATTGCAGGACTTAAGGTGGAAAGAATTATCAACGAACCTACTGCTGCTGCACTCAACTATGGAGAAGGAAGAAATAAAGATGAAAAGATATGTGTATTCGATTTAGGTTGAGGTACTTTTGATGTAACGATCATGGAGATAGGTGCAGAAGGTACCTATCAAGTGCTATCAACATCTGGAGATACGCACTTGGGAGGTGCTGACTGGGACAAGAGAATTATCGATTATATCATCGATGAGTTTAACAAAAAGGAAGGTATCGACCTCAAAGGCAATGCTATGGCAATGCAGAGAATTAAAGATGAAGCAGAAAATGCTAAGAAACAACTGTCTCAAACTGAAAGAGTAGATATTACTATCCCATTCATCACCACTGGTACAGACGGTATGCCAAGGAACTTGGATGTCGTGCTTACCAAAGCAAAGTTTGAAGAAATTACTAAAGACTTATTTGCTAGAACTAAGCAACCAGTACTCGATGCACTCAAGGACAGTAAATTGGACAAGAATGCTATCAATGATATCATCTTGGTCGGTGGATCCACAAGAATGCCACAAGTTATAAAAATCGTCAATGATATATTTGGTAGAGAACCAAAAGCGACTGTGAATCCTGATGAAGCCGTTGCTGCTGGTGCTGCAATCCAAGGAGGTATCATCCAAGGTGATGTGACTGACATTTTGCTGATGGATGTAACACCATTGTCGCTTGCAGTAGAAGTAGAAGGTGGATTGGCGCATGTGATGATCGAAAGAAACACGACTATCCCTGCCAAGAAATCTAATACATATACGACTGCATCTGACAATCAAAATGCAGTAACTGTCCACGTAGTACAAGGAGAAAGACAATTTGCTAAGGATAACAAATCACTCGGTATGTTCAATCTTGAATGAATACCAAATATGAGAAGAGGTGAGCCAAAGATCGAGGTAACCTTTGATATCGATGCTAATGGTATCTTGCATGTCTCTGCGAAGGAACAATCTACTGGCAAGGAACAGAAAGTGACTATCCAAGGAGCTACTGGCCTATCAGACGATGAAATTGCAAAAGCAAAAGAAGAAGCAGAAAAATTTGCTGAAGAAGATAAGAAAAAGAGAGAACTTGTCGAAGCTGTAAATAGACTCGAACAAGTAGTCTACCAATTGGAAAATATGAAGAAAGATAATGACGCTAAGATCCCAGAAGATGAGAAAGCAAAGATCGACGCCCTCATTGCTGAAGCAAAAGCTCTCAAAGACAAGGAAGGTGTGACCAAGGAAGAAATCGACAAAGAGATCGAAAGATTTACCAAGGAATTCCAAGACTTGATGGGCAAATATGCAGCAGAAAACAAATCGGCAAATCCAAACTCATCTGATGTCATTGAAGACGAAAATAAAAAAGACGACAATGCACCAGAAGCTGAGGTGATTGATGCGGATAAGTAATTCTTTGTCACTCTGAGTGCGCTGTGAGCGGAGCGAGGAAGTGCTCTTGGGGCGAAACGAAGAGTATAGAATTATATTATATCCCTCACTTCGTTCAGGATGACAAAACAGAAAAAGCACCCGGCCGGGTGCTTTTTTTATTCTGTATCAATAATCTTTTATAGATCAAAGACTCTATAACGTGTTGTGATGGTCAATGTTCCGTCACCATTTGTAAGGCTTCCATTAGTAACGCTTATTTCGATTGGTTTATTTGCTATGCCGGCATTTTCCCCAAAGTTTATTGGGACATCTCTACGCACCATGTCTTGTGATTCTACCAACACACTACTTGAACCGCCTCGAGCGAACAAAGAGTTTGTTGTATATCCTTGGAAGTTTACTTGGACATTCATCATAAATCCACCAACAACCGTATAGGCAACACTATTATAATCATAAACTGCTACAACATCTTCTACAATTACTACTTTGCCTGCGCCTTGAGCAGGTACCAAAGTAACTGGAATAGTGTGTAAGTTCTGGAGGTCTGAAGGAGTAAGAATAACGGTCGCTGTTTGTATATCA
>CAZEYI010000071.1:0-5744 GCA_964516785.1 uncultured Candidatus Peribacteria bacterium | reverse complement strand
CTATGTTTGTTATCTTTGATATAATAGATAAGAGACGCCTGTCCTATGGGTTCTATGAGAAAGTAGCCAATTCCTAGTACTATGATAATGATGATGAGTATCGATACTATATGGTGCTGCGCAAATCGATTGAGGATAAATCCTATTGCCTCACCCATAGGAACTCATGTCGAAAATCTAGCGACCATGAGGTTGTTGAGATTGAGGACGAGCAATAATATAATAACTACTGAATGACAAAAAGATGTAAGGAACGATAGTCTTATGATTTTATGATCATTTATGATGTATTGTAGGGCTTCGTTGATGAGAGATCTCGTCATATGACGATCAAAATTAAACTTCCCTTTAAGGATACTAAAAAGCTGTCTAGACACAAGTATAAAATATTTTGGTTGCAAGCATCGCGTAAAATGTTATAGTACCTTGTGTATTTTATGGTTTTTGGCCTAAATATGCTCAGGAAACTTATAACATTGCTGGTTTTGGTATGATTGGTGTATATGGGCTATCGTATTGTCGATCCTGTAGGTGCACAAGCCCTATTGGTTCGTGTTCAATCTTGGTTTGCTGATGATGTTGAGCCTATTATAGTCCAACAAGATCCTATAGATGTTACTGTTTCGACATGAGTAGTTTCTCATACATGATTTGTCGATAGTGGTACCGAACAGATTGTTGTCATACCTATGTCGACAGGTGTTCAGACTAATACTTCACATATTGCTACAGGCAAATCAGTCGTTACGCCATCTATTCCTACAAAAGCTACTCCCAGACCACAAAATCAATCTGCACTTTCTGATCAAGATATGAAGGATTTGCAGCGTTTGCTCAATGCTATTGTAGAATAATTTATATCGCGTATCGTGATACTTATGTCTCTGACTCTCCAAGATTATATTATTGGTGTACAGAATAAAACCATAGATCCAAAGCAATACTTGGCTGAGGTTTTATCGAAAATTGAAAGCAGTCCACTCAATGCTTTTGTTAGATTGCATCCTGATTATACTTCTTCTCATATAGAGGAGGCAAGCTCTCTGCTACTAGCTGGTGCTCCGATTGCTATCAAGGACAATATCTTAACAGCTGGATATGTATCAAGTTGTGGTTCACATATGCTTGAAAAATATGTCGCTCCTTATAGTGCCACATGCTTTCAGCGTCTTGAAAGCGCAGGATGAGTGATGATAGGTAAGACAAATATGGATGAGTTTGCTATGGGTTCTTCAAATGAAACGTCTGTATTTGGGCCAGTTATCAATCCTTATGGTATAGATAGAGTAGCAGGAGGATCTTCGTGATGAAGTGCTGCAGCTGTTGCTGCAGATTTATGTTTAGCTGCTTTGGGAACGGATACTGGATGAAGCGTACGCCAACCTGCAGCTTTGTGTGGTGTCGTATGAATGAAGCCTACCTATGGTAGAATTTCTAGATATGGAGTACAGGCTATGGCGCCTTCTTTGAATCAGGTGTGACTTATCACGAAGACTGTGGAGGACTGTTCTTTGTTGTTGTCTCACATTAGTGGCTATGATGCTGCTGATGCACAAAGTCATCCAGAGGCTGGCAATACTACTGATTGGGCAGAAGATGTTTATGATCCAACAAAATTTCGTGTCGCGATTCCTACAGAATTTCTGGTAGAAGGACTTGATCCAGCTATCAAAGAACGTCTTTTGGATTATATAGCAAAATTGAAACAAGCGGGAGTTGTTGTAGATGAAGTATCGTTACCTCTCTTAGACTATGTTATACCCATCTATTATACCATTTGTCCGGCAGAAGTAAGTAGTGATCTTGCTAGATTTGATGGTATTAGATTTGGTTTGCAGAAAGATATGAATGAGTTTTCTTCGCTTCTTGACTATTATGATGCTGTGAGATCAGAAGGTTTTGGTGAAGAGGTCAAGAGAAGAATACTTTTGGGGACTTATGTACTCAGTTCTGCTCACTATGAATGACTATACTTGAAAGCTCAAATTGCAAGAGATGTTTTGAAACAATCACTTACTGAGTTATATAAAAATTATGATGCGGTTTTGTCGCCTACGAGTCCAGAATTAGCTTGGAAAATATGACAAAAATCAAATGATCCTTTGGCTATGTATCTAGCGGATCTATATACTATACCTGCAAACTTGTGTGGTTTGCCTGCGATGTCTGTGCCGGCTGGATTTATCGATCAGGATGGAGAACAATTGCCTGTTTGACTCCACATCATGACTGATGCTTGGCAAGAATGAAAGTTATTTGCTCTGGGAAGATTATTGGAAAAACTATAATATAGACAACAAAAAAATGCCCTCAAAGGAGGGCATTTTTTTGTCTACTATTCTTCTTTGTTGGATGCCATAAATTTAGGATAGTGTGTTGCGAACAATATGGCAAACAAGATACCTCGAACTAATCATGCGAGCAAATCATATTTGTATTGTGCTTTTCTTGTCAGTGAGATATTTTCTGTTTTCTCGGCCTTACATGTATCTATCTCTGCTTGTGTGGGTTGTTTGACTGTCGATCAATCAACCTTAGTCGGTATTGGTTGACTACATTGGTCGAGATCTCGAGAACGTTGTGAAAGAATATATTCTTGATCAGTGATAATGAATTGGCTTGCTGTTTGATATACAGCACTTCCCAATCCTATGATCATACCAAATAATCATACTGTGGTAGCTATAAGGAAGTAGATTCTCAAAAATAGTGGTTTGTTTTTCATTTCTTTTTTGTACAGTGATAAAATGTATCTTTACGATATGGTTTTAATTTGGATATGCAATAGCGCATGGATAGTATATCGCAATGAGTATTGTGAGCTGGTGTAGCTGGCTTGATCGGATGAAAAAAATTGGGTAAAAAAACATATCGATGGGGTATAGTATTGGGGACAATTCCTGATCTAGATGTCTTTGTAGGGCCATGGTTATACAGTGACCCTATGCAGGCTATGTTTTTCCATAGATGACCGACACATTCTTTGCTTTTTGCTTTTGTAGTAGCTCCTATTGTGGCGTATCTAATTAATAAGATCCATAGATGAGATAAGGCATCTCGATGGACCTGGACTTTGGTGGCGTTTGGAGCTATAGTTACCCATCCTTTGCTAGATTCCTTGACCAATTATGGGACGAGATTGTTGTGGCCATTTACTGATGCTGCTTATAGTCTCAATAGTGTTTTTATCGTCGATCCGCTTTATACCCTGCCGTTTTTGATATTGGTACTTGCAGCTCTGTGTATCAAAGATCGTTTGCGTGCGTGGAAAGTAAATATGTGGGGAGTAGTTATCAGTACCTTATACTTGGCATTGTGAATTATTCTTAAATTTGCGTTTATTAATCCTGCGTTTGTAGAAGCTGAAGTTGCACAACATATCGTCGCAGAAAAATCATTTACTACGCCTGAAGCATTGCAGTTGTTGCTCTGGAGAAAGGTGATGATCACAGATACAGACTTCATCCAATGATGGTATAGTGTATTAGATAATCACAAAAATATCAGTTATGTAAGTGTACCTAGAATGACGGAATTATTGGATCCATATCGTAGTGATAGTAGGGTGCAAAAATTGATCGATAAATCAGAATGATACTATCTTGTAAGGCCGCGCGCTGAGTGAGGAGTGCTTCTTGCTGATGTACGTTTTGGTGGGCTCAATGGCTGGGCGACTGATGAACAAGATTATGCTTTTGGCTATAGTATCTATGAGAAAGATGGACAGATCATTATATGAGATCGTGGATGGTGAAGTGGGAGAAATATAGAATCTGATACCTTCAAGGTTTGGTGGGAGAGAGTAAAAGGAATATAGAAAAATTTCATATACAAAGAAAGCCCCCCTGAATTTCAGGAGGGCTTTCAAAAAACAAGGTTTGCAGACCTATTGCACGATTAGCTTTTTGGTTATTAGCTTATCATGACTTGCTATTTGGACGAAATACGTCCCGGCTGCCAAGCCTGATGTACAAAAATGATATGAACCACTGATTCTGCCTTTGTATAGGCTTTGTCCTGTGATGTTTGTTATATCAATCTGTACATCTTGTATAGTGTTAGGCAACTGTATGGTTACAGTGCCTGCGGAAGTTGTTGGGTTGGGAAAGATGGATATGCTCTTATCGCTTATCTCATTCAATCCAGATATGCATGTTACCAGTGTTATTGATACATACATAGTCTGAGAGCATTGTGATCCATCTATTACCGTTAAGGTGTATAAACCACTCATGAGTGGCTCAATTTGTTCGCTTGTAGCAAACAATACACCGTTAGGGTCTTCCCATTGCACTGCATAAGGGAATGTTCCTCCACTTATGGTTGGTCCTTGCGGAACTCCACTTCCCACGCAATAGTTTGTTAACTCTGCGGGTATAGTGATGTTCATACTTGGATTGCCCAATAGTGTTTGGCCCATCGGACCAAATACGCAACCATTTGCATCTGTAATAGTAACTGTGTAATTACCTGGCGTTAGGCTGTTGTTCACAGCTGTTGTTTCGCCATTGCTCCACAGGTATGTAAATGGAGGAGTACCTCCGGAAGCATTGATAGTTAGGCTACCATTGCTTTGTCCAGTGCATGGCACTTGGACATTTACAAACTGGGCAACAATTGGATTTGTTGGCCCATTTACTACAGCACTGTGTGTGGCTGTGCAATTATTGGCATCAGTTACTGTTAGGAAGTAATTGCCAGCTGCAAGGTTTACTATATCTCCGTTCAATTGGGTGAAGCCACTTGGGCCAGTCCAACTGTATTGAGGTATGCCTGTGCCGCCTGTTAGCGTAACATCAATAGCACCGGTATTGCTACCAGCACACTGTGTATGAGTTACGCTGCTACTTACTATCAGTTGTGGAGCATTTGCTACCACAACTGCCGCTTGGTTTGTACAACCATTGGCATCAGTTACTGTTACGGTATATGGACCAGCAATCAAGTTATTAGCCTGACTTTGCGTTCCACCTGATGGTGCCCATTGGAAGCTGTATGCTCCCGTGCCGCCTGTTGCTAATGCTGTTGCGTATCCCGTTGCTGTGCCGAAGCATAGCGTAGGGTTTGCTGAAGCAGTTAAGCTGAGGTAGCTTGGGTTTATCAAAGTGAAAGTGCCGGTTCCTACACATCCGTTTGTTGTTGAGGTAACAGTTACTGAATAGGTGTTTGCACCTAATCCAGATATGCTGTCAGTTGTAGCTCCATTATTCCACAAGTAGGTAAAGGGAGTTATCCCTATTACTGTGGTAGTTACGGAGCCATCGCTCAAACCAAAACAACTTGGATCTGTCCCACCGATACCCACGATGGGATATGTTGGTGTTGCAATCACTGCAGTACTTATCACTACACAAGCATTAGCATCGGTAACTGTTACCGTATAGGTCCCTGCGGCAGCTTGAATGCTGTCGTTGATACCCAGCGAATTGCTCCACTGGAAACTATAGGGACCTTGTCCACCGCTTGGTGTTACCCAAGCTTGACCCAAGTATGTGCATCCTTGCGGAGTGGCACTTACATTTGCCTGTAAGGCGTTGGGTTCAGTGATAATCACTGTAGTGGGGCCGGCTGTACACTGGTTGGTATCTCGTACCATGATAGTGTAATTGCCGGCAGTTAAGCCGCTGAAAGTACTGCTATTCCCCCAGTTCCCACCGTTAAGTTGGTACTGATAGGGAGCAATGCCTCCATTGGCTGTTACTGTGATGCTGCCATTATTTCCGCCATTACAGGTTACGTTCGTT
>CAZEYI010000070.1:0-5829 GCA_964516785.1 uncultured Candidatus Peribacteria bacterium | reverse complement strand
CTTTACCCCTCGATACTAGCGATGATATTCACGCGTATCAATCAGATACAACACAAGCCGACCAGACACGTGGCGCGCGCAGCAGTGCGAGCACATCTGATTTTCCTCAAGCTTGTTTTGCTCAAGACTATTATATTCAATATAGCTGGTCTCAAAGCAGTCGTAGCAGGTTCGGCTTTTCTGATGGGCATACTAAACTTTATACCACACATCGAAGTAGTAGATGCAGCAACACTCAGTCCAGTTGATATGTCGATATCCAACACCGTCTATCCAGTCGTAACTGATACCGAAGAGATCAATGTCTATATGCTCTATGTCCAGAGTGAAACACCAAACGGTTCTCCAGAAAATGTAACGGTGACAGCGACTATCCCAGCAGGAGAGACATTTGATAGTGCATCGATTGCGCCATCATCTATCAGTCCTACTGAGGTTACATGGAACCTCCCAAGTAATGACAATACACATGTCATGATATTACTCAGACTCTTGGTAGATCCAGACGCGAGTGGTACGGTCACTGTTACATCTACTGTATCAGCAAATAATTCCGATCCATATATATCCAACAATACTGCTACGGCAAGTATCGTCGTGGGTAATGATGGCTCTGCTCTCGCAGATGCTGATCTCTATGTTACCAAGCAAGTAGACAAGAGCCAAGCGTCAGTGACTGATGAATTGGAGTATACCATTAATTATGGTAATCAAGGGACAGATGAAGCTACCAATACACAGATCTACGATATCATACCAAGCAATATGTATGTGGTATCCGCTTCACCAGAGCCTACCGGTACGACAGGTGCAAATGGATCTATCCTTGTCTGGGACATAGGTGATTTGCCAGCAGGTATGTGATGAGATATTACTCTCACAGTATCATTGTATCCATTGCTCGATGAGGGAGATGTTGTTACCAACAATATCGTTATAGATTCTGATATATACGAAAGTAATTTTGACAATAATGTCGCTGATGCTAGTACGGAGATCATAGAAGGAGACTCTCAATTATTTGCAGATATATTTACCCAAGACCCTACCGTATGTAGTGGAGACACTGTCGAGTTTGTTATCAATTTTGGTAACCAATGAGCTGCAGAAGCAAATAGTGTTACCATTACAAACGATATCCCATCAGCTTTACAGTACCTGTATAGTTCCGAACCATACTCATCAGTAGCAGGTTCAGAATTTACACGAAATATCGCAGGCCAATTATTCCCTGGTGATCAGTGATCATTTACTGTCACTACCAAAGCTGTATCAGCTTGAGTTGGTGTGACCAATATTGTGGTCGCCAACGAACAAGGAGTCCCAGTTGCCTCAGGAGCTTTTTCAATCGATATCCTTACGCCAGAAGTATGTGAATATCTCGAAGAAGATCCTATACTGTGATGTACTGATACTGATGCTACCAATTATGATGCTGACGCAACAGAGGACGATGGTTCATGTACATATAACAATGATGAAGATGATGAGGAAGACGATCCAGTAGATCCAGAAGATGGATTGGATGGGTACACCGTCACTTTTGATACATCGACACCATTGATCGACAATCCTGTAGATATCAATGTCCAACTCATACCAGACAATACAGCTCCTACGAGCTATACCAAAAATCTTACTATTATCATCCAGAAAAAATCAGGAACAAAGTGGACGCTCGCAGATGCGTCAGATTATGCGCTTACCATACCTACGGTATCAGCGACATTCCTCAAATCTGCTACATGGACCAAGACATGGACCAATGCACTTACTATCAAATCCGCTGGAAACTATAGGATCAAGGTAGTAGAAACTGCCAACGAAAGTGCACTAGGATATGGTTATCTGACAGTAGCCCCTCCTACCACTACAACCAACACAGGCACAACTGGTGGTACAGGCACGACACCTACGACTACATATATCCCAGGTACCAATATCTGAACCTGAGGAACATGATCTATTCCTACGACATGGAGACCTATAGATCCTACTATCACTCCTCCTACACTACCTACCACAGCACCATCAATACCAAAAACTACACGACCTGCTGCTCCCAAGACACCTACGGCCACTGATCCAAACAATCCATTTGTAAGACGCAATCCAGGTGGTATAACAGCTGCAGAAAGAAGAAACCAACAAGAACTCAGAGAAGCTATCAAGAGAGCAACAGCTACATATACATCCGAACCTATTACATGTGAAGATGCATATAGAGAACCATACGAATGGGCCAAATTAATCAAGCTCACAAACGCGAGATCTTTGGAAGACTTTAGGCCCTGTGATCCTATTGCTAGAATTGATGCACTCAAAGTATTTGTACTACGATTGTTGAACGAATGACTTGTAGAGCCAGAACTCAATAGCAAAATAAATTACGATGATATTGCTACTCTTAGCAATGAGCAACAGTTTTATGCAAACCTAGCCAGAGACTTTAGATTGATAGGTGCTGGTCCTAAGCTCAGACCATTAGACAATATTTCTAGACAAGAAACAGCACTGATTGCTTCCAAGATGATATTTGGACTAGAGTTTATCAAGTCACAAAGTACACAGTACGAAGATGCTATCAACCTGATGGATCGTGCGAAGCTTATGAGAAAATCAGACAATGGTGGTGATGCTATCACCAAGTGAGATCTCTTCCAGGTATTGTATAGAGCCACATTTGGTGAAGTCCAAGAATCATCCAGATATATTAGAGTACTCCCAAAGAACAAAAGTAAATTCAAATAAACATTTCCCATGCACAAAGTCCTGATTTGCATCAGGACTTTTTTTGTATATGATACTTTTGTTATTTATTCTATCCATACTATGCCAAGCTACTTAGGTCAAAACTTCCTGACAGATATATCAATGCAGGATCATATTATCCAGACAGCAGCATCTTTGTATGCTGCTGGTGAGTGTGATACCATCATCGAAATCGGTCCAGGAAAATGAGCCCTGACGATACAATTGCAGCACAAAGCGCAGCATTTTTTTTGTGTGGAAAAAGATCCACTCATGCGCAAAGCTCTCCTACAACAAGGTATCTCTGCTGATAAAATTATCCTTCAGGATGTACTCGAACGAGATTTTTTTGCACGAGCAAAACAGCATAACATCAACCCCAGCAAGGTATGTATTGTAGGAAATTTGCCGTATTATATCACCTCTCCTATTATCAGAAAATTTTTTGCTGATGGACATCCGCAGCTGCCATGCGGAGTTATTATGATCCAGAAAGAAGTAGGGGATAAGATCAAAAGCGATGCCAACAAAAAATCATATCTTCGACGATTACTCAATTATGCATATCACGTGGATTATACTATCACTGTCCCTCCTACATCCTTTGACCCAGCCCCAAAGGTACATAGCTGCGTACTAGCCATCACACGCAAGGCACAGACACGAGATATAGACTTCGATACGCAAGTCCAAGTATTGGAATTATTTTCACCATTTAGCAGAAAAACTTTGGGCAAGATATGTAAGATGCAAAATATTGATCCTACGCCATTGGGCGATATAGCATCCAAGAGATTGGAAGAACTAGACGAAACCCATCGATTGAAACTTATTGCAATTGTCAGACAAAGTGCAAAGCAGTAGACTCTTGATACAGAGCTCACTGCAATCTGCCTACCAATCCATTTGGCAGTGCCTGATCCAGTCACTGTATACCAAACAATGTCTGAGCTTGCATCACAAAGGCTTGCATTTTTTCTACATCCACCGATATGAGAGCAAATGCATTATCATCCCATGCATCTGTAGTGCTTGTCTGTCCTGTCATCACCGTATTAAGTATGATAGAAGTCTTGTCATCATCTTTGCTCACTAGCAGTACTAACGGTGAAACACCAACAGGTTTGAGCGTATAGGTCGATATGTCTTCTCCGCTTGTCGAGCTCACTTGCTCTGGTAACAATCCCAAAGCCGTCGCTATACTGGTCTGTGTTTTCGATAGTATAGTAGTGATGATAGGATAGATGTCAGTATTTGGTATAACCACTTGTCCACCAATTTGAAACTCATCATCAGCATAGATAAACAGACCGATAGATCATGCGAGAGTCTGTACTACCGTATTGAGTTGGTCAGAAGTGAGCCCATAACTACTCATGTAGTATTGCATACTTCCCAATACATCGCCACTGACGTAGCCCGCCTGTCCAAAGACATTGTCCAAGACAAGACCGACCAAAGTGCTATCAGAAAAATACTGACTTCGTTCAGATATGTTGAGTTTTGAAGGGATTGTTTGTTGTGCGTCTTTATATATCAGATACGCTTCGACTTCCTTCTGCGCCCCAAATCATACTATCATGTATGCTATATTTTGCGCAAAGGCAGCAATCTGTGGATCAGGTATCTGTGCACGCTCTGGATCGACACGAGATATGGTGATATGCTGCATTTTTGGCATCTTGCCGACAGTTTCTTTGATGCTTTCTATAGCAAAAAATTCTCCTGTCATACTCGTATATAATTCTAGTGTTGCTGGTGGGGCATAGACATACAGATTGTCAGCTAACTCATCAAAAGTATATTGTACCTGTCCACCACTTCCTGCAAATGCAGATAGAAATTCTTGTGTACTAAAACTATCATCCGCCTGCACAAAAAGCAAGCTTGCATTGGTATCATTATCTTGTGCGAGTATAGTCTGTTTGAGTCCACGAACTTGTTGCGGTAGATTACTGGTTGATACATAATTTGTAATCATAACCTGATCTATATGTGCAGGCACATGACTCCACAGAGGATCTTGTTTGGTATTATTTTGTATGTAGACGAGTATCCCGATACAAGCGGCAATTAGTATTCCAATCCCTGCAAATAGTATTTTTTTACGCATGTGTTTTGTTGGCTGTAAAATCTGTATATGCTTGGACGATAATAGCCAAGATCTGATCAGGTGTCTTGTCTCCTGTATCGACTACTAGGTCATAATGCTTTGGATCAAAATAGTGGATACCATACAATTTGAGATATCTTTCTTCGTCCTCCAGGTTTCTAGCATGGACCATAGCCATAGCATCTTCTAAGCTTGCAAATTTTTCGAGTCCTCTGGTTGCTCCTTGCGTATCACGCATAATCCTGGTAGCTGCAACTTCCTCAGTTATATCCAGGAATATTTTAAAAGCATGTGGCTGACAATAAAATCACAATCTACTTTCTAGCAATATGTTGCTTTGTGTATCCAGATTTCTCTGATACTCTTCATATTGTTTATCAAATTTTTCTTCATTACCAGGGATATCGCCTAGTCTATTAAACTCATAAATACTAATCCCCATTTCATCAGCTATCTTTCTTTTCATATCTCCTATAGATATGCGTTCATATCAGAGTTTTTCGACGAGCATCTTTGCTATAGTGCTTTTACCACTTCCAGCTTTTCACCCTATTGTTATCAACATATTGTTCTTTCTTCATATAAATCTACCCATACCATATATAAGAAGCGATTTTTTGCAAGTACAATAGCTGCGTTTTTTTGCATTTTTTGCCTTGCGGCCATATAATTATGGCATACTTTACTTATGTGACGTAACAAAAGATGAAATTTAGATTGGGTGACAAGATCAGCTTTGGGATCTTGGCGTGTGGGATTGTAGCTAGCTATACAGGCGTATACCTCCTGCAAAACCAAGTGCACGATCTGTATGCCGCTGCCGAAAATGACTATGTCATATCTACGATTATAAATCCTGTTTTGGTCGAGAATACAGGCACTGTTTCTATTATGCACTTTTTCTCAAACCAAACAGATGAAACGAGTCACGATCTTGTCATAGCGAGCGTCCTACCAAATACGGT
>CAZEYI010000069.1:0-5848 GCA_964516785.1 uncultured Candidatus Peribacteria bacterium | reverse complement strand
TGAACCAAATACAAAAATCCTGTAGGCCTAGCGGCTGGTTTGCTCAAACAACCATTGGGACTTAAGTTTTGGGAAGCATTGTGAGTATGATACATCGAAGTAGGTAGTATATTAGGAGACCCACGACAAGGTAATGCTAAGCCTAGAATTCGAAGATATCCACATCAGCAGACAGGTGGACTGACTGTAGTCAATCAAATGTGATTGCCACAACAGTGAGCAGAATTAACAGCTTCGCAGTTTCAGCAGAGAGAAGATGATGGCATGATGCCAAGTATCCCAGTATGGGCAAACTTTACCAATACGCCTAGACCAGGCATAAAACTCCAAGAACAAGTAGAAGATATCAAAAAATCTATGATGTATATGTGGGATTATACAAAAGTATTTGTCATTAATGTAAGCTGTCCAAATACAGGAGAAAATCTCCAAGAACAAGTAAGAGAATTGCTTGCACCATTGATACAAGCACGTAATGAATTGGCTCAAGAAAAAGGAGAGTCAAAACCTATGCTTGCAAAGATAGGTCCAGTAACAAGTAATGACAAAAAACGATTAGAAAATTATCCTCATTTACAAGACAATACAGTAGATCAAACTAAAGCTATGCTAGATACCTTTATAGATCTAGGTATTGATTGAGTAGTGGCCACAAATACCGCCAAAGAGCATACAGGATTGAAATGATTAAGCCCTTTGGATGATAAGAAAAATCCTAGGTGAGGTATGAGTGGCAAAAATTTGCATGAAAGATCACTAGAGACAGTTGCTCTTATCAAAAAACATACTGGATGAAAACTCCCAATAGTATGATTATGATGAATAGGAGCCTGAGCTGGTCCTGATGAACGAGCACAATCTGCAGGCGATATGATCCATGCATGAGCTAGTATGGTACAGATGTATAGTGGAGTGGTAAACAATATCACCAGTCCCCATTTTGCCAACAAATGAATTGTATCATACAGAAACTCGCAGCAATTTATTTCCCAGCATCTAGCAGATATACTAGAAAGAGTTGTTAGTCCACAATATCCTCATGGCGAGGATTGGTGAGGTAATCCTGAAAATCCGGATGATGTAAGATAACTCCTAGTGATTCTTCATTTCCTTTTTCATCTGCCTATCCATATCTTTTTCTTTCAGTATCTGTTTCTTTTCTATCTTTCTACGTAATTTCCCGACACCGAGTTTGATCTTAATTTTGCCTTTGAGGGAAATATATACTTCTAGTGGCACGACGGTCAGTCATTTTCTATCCAGAGCTGATGATATTTTTGCGAGTTCTTTTTGATTTAGGAGAAGCTGTCTTTTCCTCTTGGGTTCGTAGTCGGGCACCATCACACGACTTGTTTTTTTGTATAACTGCACATCCAGATTGTACAACCACAATGTCTTACCAACAAATCACGCTGTCGCATCGACGAGGTTGGCACTTTTGGCTTTGATAGATTTTACCTCATGCCCAAAAAGGACAACCCCCGCATCATAGGTATCCACGATATCATAATCCAAATTGGCACGCTTGTGCTTGGTGATGGTAAGCAAAATTTAGTCTCTATGCAGAGTAAAGGAGCTGAAAACACTATCCACACGTACGCGGAGATGTCTATCAGTTTGCGCAAAATTTTTGCTACGATACAAGTCTGTATCGATTTGCTCCAAATCCGCAAGCTCCTTTATGTCTATCCAGTTATCCAATTGTATTTCTAAGCCTATGTCGCTAGGAACAGTGAGATCCACATCGCTCCATCGTGCTTGCACCGTAAGATATTGCAATGATCCTATAGTTGGCGCTATGATTTCCTGATCCAAAGATCCTCCAATCGTACGCAAAATTGTAGTGCGAAGATCGCCGAGATCCCATACATTATCAGCTCGGAGTTGCTTGCTGGTGATGGCAAGAGATTTGTTTCCTGGGAGTCACAGTGCAATAGAACTTTCTGGCAGTGTAGTAATATTCCAGGTATTTGCTCCTGATAGAAAAATATTTCATGACTGTGTATAGAGATCCAGTGATCTCTCGCCACTTTGTGTCGCATCGATTATATTGTTGTTTCATTTGCTGACAGTCATTGTGCTTACCACATCATCTATATACAGATGCGTAGTATTCGATTCAGCTAGACGCAAACTTTGTGATCTGCTGGTCTGTACAGGGGAATTGATAGAGAGACTATCATATAATTCAAAATACGATGTAGTTGCCACGACAAGTAATATGATAAGTCCGCCCACAGCTTTCCCAATCCACGACTTATACCAGAGTAATCCTAGAGAGAGAGCAATGATGATAAGTGGATACCAAGGATAGAGGACTATGCCTTGTACGGTGAGGTGGATGATATTTTGTTGTTCTGCAGAAAGTGTAAACCCTAGGACGATGATAGCCAGGATAATCGTTGTCCTCAGAAAACCATAATGACGATAGTCTTGGACAGGCATATCGGTATCTTTATCTTCATATATATATGGCTGAGAAGCTGGCGTTTCGTCGATTGATTCGAGCAAGGGTTCTGCATCGATTGCTTGTGTCTCAGAGGCAGTATCGTTAGTATCTATATCTTCGACATCTACAAAAGGATCGACAGAACTATCGTCTGTCTGCACTTCTTCAGGCATAGTTTTGCCAAATGCTGCATAGATATCCTCTTTGTGGATCATGTCATTATCAGACATAAATTATTGACTTATTATATTAATTTTGTCTAATAATACAACAGTCGTTTTATGTTTTATTGGATCATCTCTTTCTGTTAGGTAATCTTGTATATCTATAGGAAGTTGCTCCATACGGACTCTATAGGGTTTGGTGGTAGAAAAATACCTCACCAATCTACTAGACAAATGCATACCTATCACATATTTATATCCATCTTTTGCTGCTTGTTTATGTATAGATTCCATAATTTGTGTTCACAGTCATTGTCATTGTAGTTTGCCTACTAAATCTGCTTGTCCATCATCTATTATATCAGCTTTATCACGGCGTTCCGCATATGTATAAGAAAATATAAGTTCCTGATTATCTTGTAAAGGATAGAGTTCTTCAGCATGTTTAAATCTTGGATCGAGAGTAGGAATATTTCATTGTTGTACATTCCCTACCACGATAACATGATGCGAACTCGGTAATGCAAAAACTTCTGCGTCATAAGAAGTATATAGTCAGGTTTTATCGAGGATATTATGAATATCATTAAGTAAAATTTGTTTATCCACAAAAGATCTAGGCTGTACCGTCTTAGATAAAAGGTGAAGGATGTCTGAAGTATTGCTGGTTCTTTTGAAAGGCCCTATAAGTTCATGAAAACGGTTGATTATAGTATTTAGCATCGAATTGAACAAAAAATATAGCAAGTTGATGTGTGTAATTTTTTGTTTTACAATTTTATATCGTCGATACTAATCCTCTCTTGTGCCATGGTATCTCTATCTCTGATAGTGACGGTATTATCTTCCAATGATTGGTGGTCCACAGTGATACAGTATGGCGTACCAATCTCATCTTGTCTGCGGTAGCATTTACCGATGTTTCCGCTGTCGTCAAATTCACACATATAGTCTTTGCTGAGTTTGCGATAGATATCTTCTGCCATGCCGACCATCTTAGGATCTTTTTTGAGCAATGGGATGACACAGAATTTTATCGGAGCGATAGACTTATGGAAACGAGCTACTGTACGAGTTTCTTCTTCTCATTTACCATTAGTATATTTTTCTTCATCATAGGCATCGAGCATGGTTACGAGTACTGTTCTGGATAGACCAAAGCTTGGTTCGATCACATGAGGTACGTATCTTTTGCCGCTATATGGATCAGTGTATTGCATATCCTTGCCTGAGAATTCCATATGTTGCTTGAGATCAAAGTCCGTTCTATATGCCAGACCTTGTAATTCACCTCGTCCCCATGGGAACTGATACTCTACATCAAAAGTCCCAGCAGAGTAGTGGGCAAGTTCATCTTTTTCATGTTCTCTAAACTTGAGATTTTCTGCTTTGAGCCCTACCACATCTTTCCAGAATTCCTGTGATGCACTCTTCCAATCTTCAAATCTTTCCATCGCTTTGTCGTGATCATTTTCGACAAAATATTCTATCTCCATCTGTTCAAATTCACGAGTTCTATACAAGAACTGCCCAGGAGTAATTTCATTACGAAAGGCTTTCCCAATCTGCGCAATACCAAAGGGTACTCTCATCCTGGTTGTATCAGTCACATTTCTGAAGTTTACAAATATGCCTTGTGCAGTCTCTGGTCTAAGCCATACCTTGCTCTCATCGTTTTCGATCACACCTTGATGCGTTGAGAACATCATATTAAATTTACGAACGTCTGTCCAATCTGCTTTATCATGTTTTTTACTATTTGGATTGTTTGGTATCTCAGCAACGATAAATGCTTTCATCTGATCAAAAGTCCATGATTCAGGAATGAGATTTGGTACGCCATATACTTTGACAACTGCGTCAGTCGTGCCTTGTTCGCCTACCTTATCCCTGATTTGCTGGATCTTATCTTCTATCAACTTATCAGCTCTAAATCTTTCACCTGTTTTCTTATCATCGATCATCGGATCATTGAAATTGCCGACGTGTCCGCTGGCTTCCCAGACTCTCGGATGCATCAGGATTTGTGAGTCCATACCTACCATATCATCGCGTTGTTGGACGAAAAATTTCCATCGCGCATCGGCGATATTTTTCTTGAGTACCGAACCATAAGGACCGTAATCCCAGGCATTTGCCAATCCGCCATATATATCTGACCCTGGGTACACAAATCATCTTCTTTTGGCCCAAGCTACTATCGTATCGAGTGGAAATGTCATTGCATTATTATCATAATAAACGTCTGTCATTCTGAGCGGAGGCATTAGCCGTAGTCGAAGAATCTCATTTCTTTGGCATACGAGATCCCTCCACTGCGGTCGGGATGACATTGAATAACCAAAACACTATAGCAAAGCCACATTTCTTTGCAACAAAAAAGTCATCATTTTTTTGCATTTCACACCCGCGCACCATATACTTGAGGTACTGTGATGTGACCCATCATAGTAGGAAGATAATTGTACTCGTCCCTTATGCAGATCTCCACAGACTCGACCTCTTGGTAGATCATACGCATTGGGCCAACGATTGTGTACGTATCGAGATCAAACTCGGTAGATGGACAACCTATCCCTGGCGTACATGATACAGGTTCAGTTCTTCATGGACTTATGTGGTCTGATACCAAACGAAAGTTTGTCATCTCTCCATACATAGCCTGTGGATATAAGTATCTTCCTTTCTCTTTTCCTAGTGTATATGCAGCTTTGGTTGCGTATAGAGTAAGGAAGGAGGAGTATGAAAAACGTGTGCACGTACCTCGTTGTATGTGCCGAGATCATTGGTGCAATGACACAAATCAAAAATAAAACAGTATACACCCTCAAGTTGGTGTATCAGCGAACAAAAAAATACCCCTTTCATGCACTTCTTCCAACTCTCTTATAGAGAGTTTTTTCTTTAGATCAAAAGACGAACAACTATTGACATTTTGTATATTATAGTTAAAATGAGAAATTGTTGATTTAAATATGATGGAAGTATATTATGATGAAAAATAGTAATATCAAACAGATGGTAGCACAGATAGATGAGACTAAAATTAAAAGTGGTCCCAAGCATATTCTCAAGCTCCATGCAGATTTGGTATATGCCTCTACTCGATATGTAAGAAATATCGTCTCCCCTGAATTGTTTCAGACATTTGTTAATTTAAATCTTGAAGAAGAGTATATACTCGGGGAGTCTCTTGATCTCAAGACAAGAGAGGCGATATTTGCAGTACTCAAAC
>CAZEYI010000068.1:0-6068 GCA_964516785.1 uncultured Candidatus Peribacteria bacterium | reverse complement strand
CTGTACCATTGTATAGATATGTAAGTTTGGGTTGGACTATGCGGAGCTGTGCACTCGTTCGTACAAGCGATCATGAGTTGGCAATAAGGATAGTCCCCAGTGTATTGTGTGGGGTATTTTTTTCGGGTTGGTAGATGAATTGTGCTTTCGCAAAATCTGTGATGAAATGTCCTGTGGCTGTACTGTCGCCATTGTTGATCGTGCCTGTGCTTACTTGTATACTGATATCTTCGAGTGTCTTACCGATAGGATTTAAGAATCTATCATAGCTGGTTGCAAATAATGGAGTCTGGGATCATGCTATTACTTTGGGTAGATGTGTGAGATCGAAGCTATGAATGTCTCATGCCAGGATGGTGAGATTCTGTGTTTTGTTCACACAGACACCACCGGTACAGAGTTTGAATGTGAGTAATGTATCTCATGCTTTGGATGTACCTGCATGTGCTGCTCCATCGAGCGTGACTGCTAGTTTGATAGGAGTGGTGAATGGATTGACTGATCAGAGATTGATAGGAGAGGTACAGAGATTGGTAGATTTGTTGGCGACATAGAGGCAGTTGTCTCCTGTGGCGCTGATGCTGATCTGGATGTTGCCTAGATCTCTGGTTCCTAAAATTTGGATCTCTTTGTCTTGTGGTGTGAGTGGCTCAGCGTATCGGGCAGTGACGTTGGTCTTGGTAACTACATACTGCATGATCTCTTGGAGTTTTTTGGATGTGTTTGGTGATGCGTTGGTGATGACATTATTGTTTTGTTGATTGGTCTTGGCGATCTGTGATCGAGAGTCTGAGAAATTGTTCATATCCTTGGCGAAGCCTTCGAATGGTGTATTGAGCTGATCTTTTATATCTGATCAAAAATTACTGAAGTCCATATTTGGGAATGTGAATGTCAGCTTGAATGGTTTCTTGGCGACTTGCTTACCTCGACAGACGAGAGCAGCTGGTCGTTTGGTGATCGGCACTGGTGCTGTGGGATCATAGCCACATTCTTTTTGTTCTTCGAGTCCGCCGAAGTCATTGTTGGTACTATAGTCAGAGTTTGTATCTGTTGTTTTTTTGACGGCATTGTCTTTGTATTTTTTTTGTGCGTTCTTGATTTGTTCGACAAATGAAGGGAGTTTATCTCCTTTGATAAAGAAACTATCGGTTGTATTGATATATGCTGCTTCATATCCTGAGCCATTATAATCTGGCGTGAGTAGTGGTCACTGTTCGTTGTTGTGTGTGAGGTACTGTGTCGTGGTGTCTATGATCTTACTATTGATGTCTATCGTAGCTTGCAGATCGGTAATGTCGTCGAGCACTTTATTATTAATCTTTTTTTCTGGCCATGGCATATTGATATAGTAGTGGAGTTTGGCGATGGTATTGATCGTACCACTTCCTAGTGCTGTGACGAAGAAGTTTGGGTCGAGGGTATTGTAGCTACGATTTTTTGGTGTAGCTAAAGGATTGACCTGCGCTAGTAGATCAAAAGCACCGGCATTGGCGTTGTAGAAATTGTTTCTGGCATTTGTTTGGGCTGTGAGTTGGGTGTTGTAATTGGTAATGAGTCACTGTAGATATGATACTATAGCTTGTTCAATCTCTGGGACTGATTTTAGTACTAATCTATTGTCTATCTGTTTGTATACATCTATATCATAGAGATCTGGATAGTTGAGCTGTACAAGTGAGCCACCGATACCTTGGAAGGTAATATTTCTGATGCTATCGATCGGTCTGTCTGCTGTGAGCATATTCATACCACTTATCTGCAGTGGTGTGGGTGCAGTGTTGTATACTCTAGAGTCGATCGTCTTATAGAGTCGTGTGTTTTTGATGTAGTCATTGGTACCTATAAATACACAGGATCCATTGGTGTTCGATAAGAGGATAGATGTTCCTAGTGTTGTCTGTGTGGTGGTATTGTTATATGTGTTGAAGTATTCTGCACTGGCGTATGTTTGGGTGATCTTAGGCACTACTTGGATGCCGTTGACAGTGAGTGTTGCTTTGTCTGTGCCATTGATACATCTGGGGTATTGGTATGGTTCACCGAGTTCTTCTGTCTTGATGAGTGATCCGTATGGTGCAATTGCTAGATATGAATTTGCCAATAATTCTCAGCTGGTCACTGCTCTAGATCATGCTATATCATAGATAGGTTTCCATGCTTGCTTGGGTAAGTAGACAGCCAATCTCATATCTTCACCAGTGATATTGATCGGTGATGCTCATCATCGATTTCTCATAGCATAGCCGTCTGGGAGTTCAGTAGCATCGACATCGTTTTGACACATACTACTATTGGATCATTGATCTTGTCATCGATCTTTGCTTCCAAGACAGAAATCAAATATCCATCGACCTGGTAGGATGCCTTGTGCGACACAATCTATTTTTCGGTTGATGTATATCTTGCCGTTACTGTCTTCGTAATTATTGTTCGTGATATCATTGTCACCCTGATCATCGAAGTTGTAATCCTTAATCTCTTGCTTGGTATTGAAGACATTATATCATCTGTTGGCTTCGACTTGTTGAGAGAGAATATTGTATGATGCCATACTGGACTTGCCTGTGGATGTGGTGAGGTTGACACCTGATAGACTTTCAAGGTTTAAGAATGTTCCTCTAAAGGTACTGAGCTCTTGTGCTGAGGTAATGAGGCTCGCCTTGTTTCCAAAATAGAACATATCATAAACTACATCGTAGTCTATACAGACGAGCGTTCCTTTTTCTTTCTTGGATTTAATATATTTGGTAGGGAGTGGGATGTGCATATAGTATTTTTCCTGGACGATCTTGTTGTTGAGTTTCGTCTCGAGCATGTCGTTGTAGAGCTTGATGGTAGGCTCTGCGTTATCCAGATCACGAAATACTACATCATCTCTCTGCATGAGTTTCTCGGTGTGGTTGTCTAGATCAGGCAGATATCGTCTACCGCCTGCCTTGATGTTTTCTCTCTGAATCTCACCATACTGTGTACCGATCATGGTATTGTATGGTCTGAGGAATTCATCAACTCACTTCTTGAGTAAGAGGGTAGGTGTCTGACTTTCGACACTTCACGATGCTTTAGCTTGGTTTGCTTTTTGCTGCATGTTGGCAGCGTAGGCTGTGAGTGCGTCTTCGACTTGTTGGTTGGCAAGGTCGTCGGGTTGTGCGATAGCTGCGGCTAGGTTTTGTGCGAAGTCGTTGGCTATGTTGTTGACTACTTTACTATGATTGCCCTGCAAGATGTCCATCATGAAGTCGCTGTATCTGCGGTATGCTTTGTCTTCAGCGAAGATAGTCTTGTTGGCATAGTAGGGGAGGTTGTCTGTGTTGAAGTATTTTTGGAGGGCTATAAAATCATCGTACCATATCTTGGGTGCGACGAAATCTGATGGGTTGCTGGCGTAGTCTTGGAGTTTGGCGAAGTAATCGTCGTAGCGAGCTATATTAGTGTTGAAGTTGATCACACCATGTCGGATATCTGGGATGGCGTTGTCATTATCATTATACGTGAAAAATTTGTTGGTCTGATCAAAGACATACTGTGGCTCTTCGAAGTCGACGTATGGGTAGATACATGGGAAATAATAATTTTCGTATTGTACGACAGGGAGTGGGAGATTTCCGATGAGGATAGTACCCACGAGGTTGGCTGTTTTGTCTTTGATGCCGTCGAAGTACATGTTGTCCAAGATTTTGGCGATGTCTCGTGCTTTGAAAGTACTTGCGTCTATGGGCATCACGACTGCCTTGGTTCTGGAGAGTTTGTCTTGGATGTACTGGGTGGTATATCGTTGGAGGTCTGGCTTGATATCGTCGTAGATCGCGCTATCGACAAAAACTGCTACGATATTGGTATTAGTAATAGTATCTTCTGCCTGTACACCAAACATCAATCGATCATGAAAGACGATGCTGAAAGCATAGCATGATATAAGTGTTCGTATGACAATTTTCTTGTGTCGGTCTCCCATATCGTGTGATGATGTCCAGAAATAATATGCTATACATATAATACTGCTAACAAAAATAAAGAAAAAGACCCATTTGGTGGGTCTTTTGTGCTTGCACTTATGCTAGCATAGTGAGTATAGTGATTGACAGGTGATATATAGTGTATAGCATAGATGTAGACAGGTGGCGAGTGGTGTCGAAATTGAGAAATAAAAAGTATGTTTTTCTTCTTAATTTTATTTATTTGTTATATATGACGATCCATTCAATAATTCTTCAGGCTTTATGTATTTCTCTATATATTGCTTATCTCTCCTTATTGCTTTAATTCAATGTTTATATGTATGTCATGTTATATCAGTTATGTTTACTACAATATCGATAAAATCTCATTCTATTTTCGGTTTAAAATCTCATTTAAAATTAATGTTAAAATATACAAAACCTTGAATGCATGCATTCAATCATATATATTGTGAATTTATAGCTCATAAATGTGGGTAGCTTGTTACTAAGCTTAGAAAAATTTTTTTATTTTCTCCTAATGATTCACTTAATGGCGTTGGCATAGATATAGGATACAATATATGATCTCTTCATGATATATCTTTATACACTACTTTATAGTCTCTTATTGTAGTTGGGGTCAATCCTATATTTGATATATTGAGTCATATGAGAAAGGCCATCCTAGAAACCTTTTGTCATTCATCTGTATCTTGGATTGGCTCCATATCTTCTATATAACACGACGGAATGGCTCTTGAATATTCATCAAAAATAAGTTTAGGACTTTGTTTTATATAACGAAAAAATCAAGATATTCGTGCGATTAACAATCATAATAAAAAAATGGTTATGTCGATTATTCATTGATTGTTATTTATCCACTGTATCCTTCGATCCATTCTATTTATGTCTATCTAAATATATCTTTTTCGTCATTATTTAATATTGTTGTCAATTTCTAATGCTTGTAAAATTATTCTATAAATTTTAATTGTTTCAGTTTGGTTTCCATGCTGTCTTTAAATCGTTTTGTTCTTGCTAAATCCATTATTTCAATATTATATATTTCAGTTAATTGACCTTTAAATTCTTTGAGTGGCATATGCTTATATATATTCGCAAAAACACCTGTCTCAAAATCATTTTTAATTGGTTCTGGGTTATCTACTTTTACCATAGATTGCTCTTTTAAATATGGCATTATTTTGCCATAATTACTTTCTCTAACTTTGGCTATTTTAAAGATATTGCATTCTTTCCCTCGCCATGATTTGAAAATTTCCAACAAGTGCTTGATATAGGATTCTTTATTAAATTTCTCTCATTTCTGTGTTTTGTATTCTTCGATATTGTCTGGATGATATAAGTAGTTTTCGATACTATACATATCTAGAACGCCTAGGTTTGTTGTGCCTTCTAATATGCTCATATCAGATTCAATTAAATAATCTTTGTCAATTAATCAGTAAGGCATCCCAGGCTCATTTCATTTATTCATCACTGATTCAAAGACTCACATTTTGTTTTGTCATCACAAAAAACGACATCAGTCTATTCATAGGCTATTAAATATTGAGTCATTTGTTCATTCGCAATATATAACCCTTTTATTGCTATTCTTGTATTTTGTAAATTCTGATTCAATATGATTTTTTGCATCTTGTTCTTTTTTTAACTTCTCCATCAGTATCATAGATTCTTGTTCAAATGACTTCAAATTATTGGCCTCAAGTTTGTATTCACTTACTTTAGATTCTAAATCTGCTATAAGTCTTGATTCATTTACAATTCATAAATCATTATATATCTTTTGGAGTTCACTGTTATTTGTTTCCTTTGTTCAAAACAATCCTTTAATTTCTAATTTGTCAAATTCTTGTTTTTCTTCGTCAAACTTTGTTATTTTACTTGATCATTCATTTCATTGAAAAACTCTATAAATAGAAACTTTTCTAGAATTTTTTTTTGTTCATTCAGGATCTTTTATCGCCAAGAATTCTCTTGCATGCGTAGTTATGAAAATTTGTTTATTTGTAGAGTATTTTTTGTAAAAATTATTTGCTAGTTCAATGCTGTTCCTATACTCATATGAATTTTCTGGTTCTTCGAACCCTCGTATTA
>CAZEYI010000067.1:0-6168 GCA_964516785.1 uncultured Candidatus Peribacteria bacterium | reverse complement strand
CAATTTATCCTCTACTTGTGGCAATGTGAGCGATCAAATGGTTCAAAGATATCTCTTCAGCAGATGTAGGGACTTGTGGTGGTAAGTGATCATCCCTTGGTGAATTGATGAGAGCCTGATTTCCCTTTGCCGATGGGTTTGTCCTCACGATAGAAGCTTTTTGAAAAAATCATAATGAGTGGGCAGACGCTGTCTATGCAGCATATGATCAACTCAATACACAATATGTAGCAGTCAGGAGTAGCGCTACCAAAGAAGATGGAGTGGACGACAGTTTTGCAGGTCAATTTGATACTTATCTGTTTGTAAACAGAGAAACACTCATCGAACAAATAATGGAATGTCATAAGTCGATCGATTCTCCTCGTATCATCGCCTACTGTGACTCTAAAGAAATCAATAGATCAGAGATCAAAGTTGCAGTTGTTATTCAAAAAATGATCAATAGCGAAGTAGCGGGCGTGGCGTTTACCGTCAATCCTGTGACCAACAATAGAGACGAGATCATGATGGAAGGATGATTTGGACTCGGAGAAGCAGTGGTGTCATGAATGATTACTCCCGACAATTATATATGGAGTAAAAGCAAACAATCCATCACAGACAAAAGCATCAGTCATCAAACCAAGAAGTTGGCTCTAGATATGAGCAAGTGAGGCACTATAGAAGAAAGTGTCGAATCCACTATACAAGAAATACAGAAATTATCAGACAATCATATCACAGCATTAGCGAAATTATCAGAAAAAATAGAACAACACTATGGGAAGCCAATGGATATAGAATGGGCACTCGAAAACGATAAACTCTATATCTTGCAGGCAAGGCCTATTACTACGCTTGCTGTACAAAGCACATCTGTAGATAATGCTGACTGGATATTAGTAGAAAATATTCCTGATTCGGATATTTTCTTTTTCCAAATATGTTTTGGATCCTTTGTACAAAGCACATCATATCCATTTGTAGGCAATCTGGAAAAAGTAATGGCCGTGTATGATGGCTATCATATGGATTTTTATATGGGAGAAGCCGATGCTCGCACATGGGCAGAATCAATACTGCATAATATCGTAGAAAAGCCTGGATTTGCTCTTGATGTTCATGAAAATATTATCAAGCATTCTGCACTATTAAAAGACTATGGTAAGAAATTAGCATCGTTAGACCTGTCTACATACACTAACGAACAACTGTGGGATCTATACAAAGAACATCATGATATCCATACCAAACTATATACTTATGGGCGATATCCTGTACAGGTTGATATATTGTTTGGTAATTTTACCGAAAAACTAAAAAATTATTTGTTTGAAGTATGTGCAGACAAAGCTGAAGCCGAGCGTTATTTTGTGATCCTTACTACTCCTACTGAGAAAACAATCATAGCTCAAGAACGTGAAGAATTGTTTGCTGTCTATAAAAATCACTCAGCCGAAATACAAAAATATGCCTGAGATCCGAGCATGGGTATTTCTGATGCATTGCAACAAGCTATAGAATCTTTTAGAAAAAAATGGGGACATCTAGGATATATCTATGCAGGAAATGATGGTGCAGATCTATATTCAGTCAAGCACTATCTAGATGCCCTCGTGGCGATTGCAATGTTCAATGAATCAGTTGACGAAAAACTACACAAAGAACAACAGCAACTAGATGACGCCAAATCCCAACAGGAAGCATTTTATAAGGAAAAAAATACTCCAGAGCTGTATCAAAATCTTTTTGCGACTGCCAGAAACTTTGCATTATCAAAACTCATTCGTCGTGATGCGCAGTTGTATACACTGTACCAATCACACCATACACTTCTTGAGCAAATCGCAAAGAAATTAGGTATCAGTCGTCAGCAAGTACAGTTTATGTTAGCACAAGAAGTACAAGACGCACTATTAAAAAACATCTTGGATCCAGAAATATCGACAAAAAGATTGGAGCGTTGTGTGTACTTGGTAAATAAGGAATGAGAATCGGTTTTTGTCGATGAAAAAGCTTTGGAACTTAAATCGCAGATCAAGAATAAGATATACTCGACTGATGAGTGAATCAAGGGTCAGGTTGCGCAACCTGGTTATGCCAAAGGCATAGTAAAAATCATCATCCGTGCCAAAGATATGCCCAAAATGAATCACGGAGACATACTGGTAAGTATCGCTACTGATCCCGATATCGTCGCAGCTATGCAAAAAGCCGCGGCAATTATTACTGATCAAGGAGGAATTACCGCTCATGCTGCTATCGTATCTCGTGAATTATGAATCCCATGTATCATAGGAACCAAATGTGCGACACAGGTTTTGAAGGATGGAGATTTGGTCGAGGTAGATGCACACAATGGCATTATACATATCCTAGACAATCAACAAAACAAAGCCGTTCCTCGAGAAAAAGTACTGCAAAGAAATTTCCCCGTATTGGGATACACGACAGGAGCGTATTATGAATTTCATGGAATCAATCTATGACCTGTAACATGGAAACGTGATCGTGAGATCATGGCTACCTATCATGTACCGCAGGTTTTTCTGATTCAAGACCCGAAAGCATATTATACGACCAATGTGTGAGAGATCATACAGAGCATCAATACTGATTTTGAAGCTGCAACTGACAAAGCTAATCAAGAAATCTATGATGCAGTGCGTATTGATCCAGGCAGTAATTTCCAAGATCTTGCTACATTGAGCGATCTACACAAAAGAAGTTATGGACTCATGCTGCTTGGGTTTGATTTGGTGATAGATATCAAATCGTCTATCGATAAATTTATGCCTGATCAATCGGAATCGTTTTTGTGATTTCTCGAAACACCTATACAAAAAACTGCCATCCAGCGTGAACAACATGCCATCAATGCGATCAAAAAAAACAATGCACATACTGACACGATAGAACTCGAACAACTTGCATATGATTTTGGCTATATCCATCAAGATTATTGTGGGGAGGCTTGGACTGTAGAAAAATATAGAGAACTATTGGGGCAAGACAACAAACTCATATCACATATGGATGAATCATATGATATCAGCCACCTATCAGACTACGAACAGTGGCTCATTCGTATGTTCAAGAAGATGGTCTATATGTATGAAGAATGAAGAAATGCGATGGTGAGATGTATGCGAGCGATCAATGAAACGAGCAAAAAACTACACATCGATACTGACAAACTCCTGTATATGACTGTCTACGAAGTAGAAGAAATGTGTCGTCAAGGAGATACTAAATATATGATATCCGATGATCTACTGGCTCTCAGAAAAGAATGATTTGTAGCTCATTTTGATAATGGGATATATACAGAATATACTGGAAAACAAGAAGTGGAAAAATTTCTATCAGAGACGGGCATTATACACTTCTGGGATAAAAAAAATGTGACTGTTGATGAGCTCAAGTGAACTGTAGCATTTCCAGGCTATGCGATAGGAAGAGCTCGTCTCGTCTGGGATCAGAAAGATGCAAATGCAGTGCAGGATGGAGAGATACTTATCTCGCCAATGACGCAGGTAGAGTTCCTGGGATGAATGCGCAAATGTGCAGCTATCGTAACCGATGAATGAGGCATCATATGTCATGCAGCGATTGTCTCTCGTGAGTTTGGGAAGCCATGTATATTGGCAACAAAAGATGCAACCAGTGCGATCAAAAATGGAGATCTCGTCGAAGTAGATGCAAATATGGGCGTAGTAAGGATAGTAGAAAAATTCCAAGATAATTTGTTGGCAAAGGCGCGAAAGAAAAATCGAGCAGGTCGATGGAGTCTCTTATCGTGTTATTACTTTGGAACTCACTATACAAGTTCACTTCAAGAGAAGGTATGAGTCTCATTGGAAGAAGCGATAATGATAGTGCACAAGTGATATAGTGCATGTTATTTTCTCGAAGAGCACAAGAAAAAATTTGGAACCCATTTTGCTCAGATGGCTGCGAAAGACAATGCTCTGGTTCAAGAGTGGTCTAGCAAACTTATGGAAAACACAGACATCATACTCGGCACGATCAAAAACCTTATGGCCAAAGAGTTTGCAAAACAAGATATGGATGTGTTTCTCGAAGCGTTCTATAACTATTCTGTGTATCACCGTATCATCAAAGTATCGGTAGATTACTTAGCCCCCGACATACTCACAGCAGCTCTCCCCTATTTTGAAAAAGCCCGCGTCTATGCAGAGCCTGTCTATGAGAATACCGAGGTATATATGAGATGGATAGCTAATGTCTTAGGTAAAAAATATGATATAGCGCCTGAGCTGATCTTGGCGACAAGTCCAGAACAATTTGCTGATATATTGGATGGGAAAATACCTGATATCAGTGTATTGCAAAATCAATTTGAAACTTCTGTTCTCTATATACAAGGATGAAAGGCACACTATATTTCCTGATCTAGTGCGCAAGAATTTGAGCAAAAACTGACTGCAAAAAATGAAGCACAACAAACAATTAGCGGGCAAACTGCCTATCCAGGTAAGGTGCAAGGTAAGGTAAGAATTGTTCTCGATCCAAAACCTGATACAGTTTTTGAAAGATGAGAGATATTGGTTACAGGGATGACGAGACCTGAATATTTGCCATTGGTGGAGAGATCTGCTGCATTTGTTACTGATGCCGGATGAATTCTCTCCCATGCTGCGATCACTGCCAGAGAATTACAAAAACCATGTGTGATAGGAACTGAAGTAGCGAGCAAGATGTTGAAAGATGGAGATCTGGTAGAAGTTGATGCTGATAGTGGGACAATTACTGTACTTGCAAAGTCGGCTTCATAAGCCAAAACTTATAGCATATTTTATATAAATACTTGACATTTTTGTATTTTTCAATATAACGGTGAAGTATATTTACATGCTATTCTTTTTGTATGAACGACAGATTGCATACGATAATAGGTGGAAGGCACTATCCACACAAAAACAATACTCCTAAACCTGGTTGATTAGAAGCAGTCAACAAAAATGCTAAAGCAATAGAAAAAGGGAATGTACCAGATTGGGTTATCAATGCCAAATCACTTTGATCTGATCAAGCAAGAACTATAGGCACAAGTATAGAAATAGCTAACTCTCTCAGCGTGCGTATAAATAACTTTCAAATAAGAGATTGGCTAAGTATTAAGCCACAAAAAAGTCCTGCTAATGTGAAGGAAATTTTGAAAAAACTAGATGTGCATTATGAAGCCGATCCTAGCGTAAAGGCAAATGGATATTCCGATGAATTAATCTACAAGATACAGCGCAATACTCTTCCAGATGTTGATGTTAGTCCCTTTGCTAGATTTACTGCCAATAAGCTATATAATGCTATACAGGCAATAAAAAGAAATCCTGAAGCATCAAATCTCACTATAGCCTGAATACATGGTGGTCGATGGTTAGAAACTGTTTTGTATACCTTATGGTGAGAAAATTTACCTGCGGCCTGGGAAGGACAATTGAGAATGAGTGAAGTATTCGCTATGCATATAGATAAAGACCCTGAAGCCGACGATAAAGTAGTGCTCGTAGTCAACTATAGAGGAGAATCTCATACTATCAAAGAAGATGAGATCAAAGAAAAAATAGACGCACTCAAATCATAATCTATCCAATACTCTTCGCCTCAAGTGTCGCCAGATAGGTGGGCTTGAGGTTTTTTTGTAGGAGAAAATCTTTGGGAGTTTTTATAGTCGCGGTGGATTCAAATCATGCATATACCTTTGTCATCGTTTCTGCCAAAATTTCTACACAATTTACTTTGGTTCTATCTTCTTTTTTGATACCGATCTGGTTATTGAACCCACCGGTCAAACCAGCAATAGCTGCTCCTCTATCGTATTCCTTTCCCATTTGATTTGTCGTAATATCAGCAACTGTTTTGGTCAGTTCGGTCTGCACATCAGCAGAAACTCAGGATAAGACCAAGATATCAGTGGCTGTATATCACTGTAAATAGGTATCCAATCTTACTTCATCGACACCACTTTTCCCATCTGCGCCGATTGTACCTGTAGAATGTATGATATACGGCACCCTATTTTCTATCTTACTGATGATCGCCGAATGCATCCAGATACTATCAGTTGCGTCTTGTATACCTGTGGTAGCAATTTTTTGTTCGATACCCGATATTGCTCCACTCACCTTATCTCACTTATTGAGCAAGAGAATATTTCCAGCT
>CAZEYI010000066.1:0-6240 GCA_964516785.1 uncultured Candidatus Peribacteria bacterium | reverse complement strand
TATAGCAGTAGATCAAAATACCCAAATTTTGACAATCAAAACCCCAAAAGATACCTTTGATATCAATGGTATTGCAGCAAGCGAATATGTAGCACTACCTGAAATACCAAACGAGAATAAAGTATCTCTCGATATCGTAGCATTCGCTAAGGGAGTAGAAAGAGTAGAATTTGCAGTCACTGAAAAGAATTTCAGCCCAGTACTAACTGGAGTATTACTCAAAGCAAAAAAATGAGACGACAAACTCATTTTCGTAGGTACCGACTCCTTTAGACTCGCAGAATACAAGGCCGCATCGTCTGTTAATGAAAACGACCTCACACTTATTATACCAAAGCTTACTATCGTCGATATGCAAAAGATAGCACAATACGCTATTAGCAAAAACACCGAACAACTCCAAGTCCAGTATTCAGACAACCTAGTATCATTCGCTTGTACAGTAGATAATATGAAGCTCGTGGCGACATCTCTTCTCATACAAGGCAATTTCCCCGATTATGAAAGACCAGAAATTATGCCTACAGAATACAACAGCACTATACTATTAGATAAAAATGACTGTGAAAAGGCTATCAGAAAGATAGGAATTTTGACCAGAGATATCAATAACTTCATCCAGATCGAAACCAATAAAGATAGTATCAATATCACATCAGGTAAGACGGACAAAGGTAACGCAAACACCTCTACATCAGCGATCATTACAGGAAATGATGTGCAATTCGGCATAAACGGCAAATATATCACCGACTTCACCAGAATTATGACAGGTACAGAGCTTATCTTCAATATAGTCGATAATCACAAACCACTTATCATTATAGACAAAAACGATACCGCATATAGATATGTAGTCAGACCACTTATAAATAACTAATATTTTCTATGAGTAAAAGAGCATTCACTCTTATAGAAATGCTCCTAGTATTGAGCATCATAGGCATCATGTTCCTTTTGATGCGCCCAATATTTGATAATACCAACAACGGAGATCCCTCAGATTGTCTACAATCATTATACCAACAGACAAACCATTTTGTATTTGCATGATTAAATCCACAAACCATACTATCGGGAAACCAAAGCATAACTCCTGATATATATATAGTAGACGTATCTAGCGATACTATAGAATACTTCCAAGAATACAGCGGAGAGACAGTATCCTATGATAGCAGATCACTCAATACCAACACAGATATATGCAATATCGCGAACACTGAGCTTATTTTATCAGGAGCGACCACACAGTTTCAAATACAAAACAACACAATTACCATAACAACACCTATGAACAATCCATTTACAGGATCCATAGAACTACGACAATGCATAGCAAACACAGGATGTAATTATATAGGACAAATGCTTATAGATACTAGAACACAACGTCTCTATATCCCATCACCATAAAAATATGCCACAACCATCAGATTTTTATACATATATGAACTATCCGCTACCTACGCCTATAGATTTTTTCTCACCACACAAAACATCTATAAACGAAACAAAGATCACCCGAGACAAAACAAATTCCTATACAGACAGATATGTCCAAAAGATAAAAAAATACGCTCGAATATACAAAAGTATCCCATTTGTAAAAGCTATATATCTATGTGATGGTATATCATTCAACGCTAGCAAAGAAACATCAGA
Organism: uncultured Candidatus Peribacteria bacterium; assembly: GCA_964516785.1. Classification (GTDB taxonomy): domain Bacteria; phylum Patescibacteriota; class Gracilibacteria; order Absconditabacterales; family Absconditicoccaceae; genus CAZEYI01. The sequence goes on along the minus strand of CAZEYI010000066.1, from coordinate 4,575 downwards.
CATAGATCTTTTTTTTGTAGTAGAGGATGGATGCATCCGACGCGCAAGATTATCCTCAGTGCTATTATTTTGGTTGTTGTGACTCAAGAGATCTTTGCACCACAAAGCTGGGAAATTTGATCTTATATTCTATGTAACAGAGTCTCACACAAATCTAGAGAAGATAGCCGTATCACCTTCTGACCCATATTTATACTATTGGTTATCACACCTGATACCTATCTATAAAGAAGACGCAAACTATAGCATATATAGCAGCAACACTCGGTTATATAGCATATTCCCAAATCTTCCAAAAGACACGCATATCGCAAATATATGAGTAGCCCCTACCTATGGCAGGTCTATATGGAAAAAAATAGCACAATATATATTATGAGCAAAAACTCGAGAAAGTATCATAGGCAGATTACGATCCTATATAATAAAGCTGAAAACAAACAAACGTAAACATAGATCAGAGGATATTATAATAAGCACCAATATGCTCAAATTTCACAAAGACAGAAGAACAGAAATAGCAAAAGCGATACACAACAAATAACAACAATAAATAAAATGTAAATGTAATTTAATTTTATTTATATTTTTGTAAATATACGAAAATAACAACTAATCCCATAGGTTATCACTAGATATTTTCAATGATAACTATAGTATATCATAACAATACAATATCGTTGTTGTAATTTATTACACGAAATGTACATACCCTATGTACAAATAAATTATGAGGATGTTTATTTTATATCTACCAGAGAGTCATGAAGGATATCAAAGCCGTGTTTGATATCGGTAACGACTACATCAAGGCCACTGTATTTGCCAACGACAACGAAAAGGACATTGTCTTGGCAAAACAGATGGAGCCAAACCACGGAATGCGTAGAGGGAAGATTTTGGACGCGGAGAGCTTTACACAAACTATCAACAACATTGTCGATAGCTTTGTAAAAAAGCTCGGTGGGGATTTCATTGATGAAGTATTCGTTAGCGTATCACATCCTGAAGCCAAAGTGCAAAGGATAGTTGAACAAAAAAGAATTATGAAAGATGTCATCGAACAAGATGATATCGAACACTTATCAAGAGTGGTAGCGGATGTAGCAAATCAAAGCAATCTACAAACTGTCAAAATAGTACCAGTATATCGAACTATCGATGACACCAAGAAAGAAAAAGACCCTATTGGTATGCAATGAAGAAGACTAGAGCTTACAGCTGATGCCTTCATGTTGCCAAGGAACTTCTTCAATACTATACTCGACACATTCGATAGAATCGGAGTGAGAGTAGCAGAGATCATCCCAAACATATTGGGTGCTGCAGAAGTAGTATTGGATTATGATCACAAAGACTTAGGAACGATTCTTATCGACATAGGCAAAAACCAAACAAGCTATGTGATATATGAAGAGTGATATACAATTGGATATGGTGTGCTACCCATAGGTGGTGAAGACGTAACCAAGGATATATCTATAGGCCTACAAGTAGATATCAAAGAAGCAGAAAATATCAAAAAAACAAGCGGCAACATATTGATCGAAAATGCCAAATGAGGTGATGACAGTCTCGATATACGTTTCTTATCAGACATTATTACTGCCAGATATGAAGAAATCTTCAACAAGATAAACAGTCATCTCGTCAAACTCAACAAAGACGGTAGATTGCCTGGAGGTGTATTCTTCATAGGAGGAGGAGCAAAGATGGCAAACCTAGATATACTTGCCAAAGATATATTCAAGCTCGCGACATTCTTTGGTAAAGATAGCATCTACAACTTTGGAGAGATATCAACAAATATCCAGTTGATCAATGTTTTGGGTGCATTTGTATGGGGAAATAAATTTGCTGAACACAAAGGAAATAGATTCAACTTCAACTTCAACAAAATGATAAATATGGATATGTTTGGCAAAGTGGGCAAATTCATAAAGGATCTATTCTAAAAAACAAACCTTATCAGACAAACTTTATATTTACTTTACAACACCTACAGATGACTATTCAAGAAATAAGACCAGAATTTATACCAGGGGCAAAGATCAAAGTGATCGGATGTGGAGGAGCTGGTAATAAAGCACTCAACAGAATGATTACTGAAGGTTTGGAAGGAGTAGAATTCTTGGCTGTCAATACTGACGCTCAAGATCTAGCCACAAATCTAGCAAACAGAAAAATCAACATTGGACTCAATATTACGAAGGGACTTGGAGCAGGAGCTGAACCAGAAATTGGTAGAAAAGCTGCTGAAGAAAGTTCAGATGAAATCAAGGCATCTCTTCATGACGCAGATATGGTATTCATTACGTGTGGTCTTGGTGGAGGTACAGGTACAGGATCAGCTCCAGTAATTGCAGAAATTGCAAGATCTATGGGTATCCTTACGGTAGGTATCGTTACGAAACCTTTCAGCTTCGAAGGTAATAAGAGATCTACAAACGCTGAAGAAGGTCTCAAAAAGATCAAAGCAGCAGTGGATACACTTATCGTTATTCCAAATGACAAAATCTACAACATCGTAGACAAGAAAACAACATTCAAACAAGCCTTCACTATGATAGACAAGGTATTGTTCTTGGGTATCCAAGGTATATCTGATCTTATCATCAAGCCAGGAGACATCAATATCGACTTCGCAGATATCAAGAAAGTTATGAAAGACTCTGGTAATGCATTGCTTGGTATCGGATATGGTGCAGGTGAAAAGAGAGCTATCGACGCAGCTCGCAAGGCTATCGAAAACCCATTGTTGGAGACAAACCTTGATGGTGCTAAGAAAGTAATCATCGCCTTTACAGGTAACCATGACCTTACTCCTATCGAAGTACAAGAAGCAGTATCTATCGTAGAAGAAATATTGGATACTAATGCCGAAATCATTTGGGGTATGACATTTGACGAATCATTCGAAGACGAAGTAAAAGTAACCGTCATCGCTACAGGATTCGAAGAACAAAGCAATGAAAACATCATCAAGAAACCAAATAGAGATATTCTTGGAAGAAAAGTAAGAGGTTCTGAAAACTTCATTACCAGAGGATTGCAGACTGACAACAATCTCGTAGAACAGTTGGCACAAACTGAGGAAACTGAAGAAGATCTCGAAACTCCTGCTTTCATTAGAAAAAGATTGCAATCATAATTAAACAATAGACGAGGAATATGTCAATCAAATATAGGTCACTAAACCATAGGGGATTGCGAATATGATAGTGGAGCCATACAATGATAGAGATATATTTACACACTTATCAGAGCCATGTTACTCAGAATTGCTAGCCCAGAAAAGACCATCTTCGATGGCAAGGTCAAGAAAGTGACTCTCCCTACAGAACAAGGAGAAATTACTGTCTTACCAAACCACACACCAGTGGTTACTACACTCAAGCCTGGTATCATTAGATTTGTGCCAGTAGATCAACCAGAGTGAGATTTCGTGTTCAACGACAATGTCATATCTATCAGTACATCCAAAGGTATGGTATTTATCGACGGAGAAATGGTTCGTGTCGTGACTGCTGTAGCTACAGCTTCACCACAAGAATCTGCAAAAACTCTCGAACAAATGAAACTCAAACTCGAATCTAACATCAAACAACTCAAGCAAAAAGGAAGTATTGAAGAGATAGAGAAATCACTCGTTAGACTTGAGAAACTCAATGCCGACATCATGTTGGTCAACCTCAAGAACAAAGGTTTGTAATCCTACAAATACAAGAAGAGTCTGTCCACCCGGATAGACTTTTTTTGTTTTGTAGAAAATATAATCTAAACACGAATTGCTGAAAAAATTATTTTGACTAAGCAAGTCCGCCGAACCAACTGGCGAGTTTGGTTCGGCTAGACTTTTTTGCATACTTTTTGGGGCAATGCCAAAAAGTATGAAGACAAATCATCTAAATCCATCCCTGACTTGATTACCATAGGCTTTTACATACCATCAGCACAATCAAATTTATCATTATCGTCCTATGTATTTCGTCATCATCGGTAAAAATCCTTGACTCACAAGAGAGGAGTTGGCATATATCCAAGCAAGCGATATCCAGCTTATACAAACCAGAGTACGAATCCTCAATACACCTATGCCTGAAAAGCTATCACAGATATGAGGTATTATCAAACGAGGTAAGGTACTTACCAAAGAAGAAGCCTTAGACCAACTTATTGGTAAGAAAATTTTGTGATGTGCCGATATGCAATTAGCCCTCAAACTCAAGAGAGAATACAAACTCAAGAGAGTAAAACTCGTAGAATTCATCAAGACAGACAAAGAAGTAAAAAACAAAGGTATCGAGCTCATGCATGCTAGCGGAGTCCGAGGTATTGTCGAATGACGACAAGAAATACCCCTCTACGAAGCCATAGATTTCGAAAAACCAGGTCGTAGTATGCAAGTCGGTATGATGCCAGCCAAACTCGCACATATCATGCTCAATATCGCCCTCACCAATACTACCTCAGAAAATCCTGTCATCCGAGATCCATTTGCCGGTACAGGGACTACATTGATGTTAGCAAATCATTTTGGCTACGATACCGTAGGATCAGATATAGAGATCAAAC
>CAZEYI010000065.1:0-6322 GCA_964516785.1 uncultured Candidatus Peribacteria bacterium | reverse complement strand
AACATCTACACATGTGATATCAATCAATGGCTCGTAGATGCAGATGCAGCAGGATTGTTTGGTACAAGTGCTTTAGCTGGATTTACATCAGGAGATTTCTTGGATGCATATAATAGTGGTACGCTTCCATCTATGTATCAGTTCTATTGTACAACAGGGGATTATCCATGGCAGTGATGAGTAACGGATGGAATTGTTACATATGCTGTTTTATATGCGACAGGATCGTCGCCAGTATATGGTGGACAAACCCAGGATTTTGGACCTCATACGTATATAGTCGATTCATGACAAAACACTGATACGATTATATTTGATCGAGCAGATATTCAAACATGAGCCATAGCATCAAACAATATCTGAATACAATATATGAATAGTTGTGTAGGGATGTGTGGAAATGGCGTCATTGAAAACACAACTGGATCGACAACAAGCGGGACGATAAACTATCCAATATATGCAGATATCTCTGCCAATACAGGATACAATGTGAATAATCAGTTTGGATATGCTAGTGGAGGTATATTCACATTTACTGGAGACATCAATACTGGGACTGCAGTAACATACCAATGGACGCTATCAGGTTCATCTTTAAATCCAGCGATTACGTGATTTATCGTAGGATCATCAACAGGTGCGTCTGTTAGTATATTTGGTAACTCAATGTGATACACATGATGAAGTAGTAGTTGGATCTGAACTTTGACTTTAGAAATTTCTGACGCTTTAGGTAATGTGATAACTACGCAAGGATACTTCACTATATACTTAGATGGTATGACGATCATATATCCTTCGGCTGATAGTATCTCTATCAGTGGATCGCAGGTCACATACGATGATTATATTATTAACTTAGCAGGAACTGCATGATTGCGACCACCAGATCAATTTTATACTAACACAGGTCCGGCTTGGACTCAGCTATGAGTTTTTGCAAGTGGATGAGTTGTGTGATTTGATCGATATGGAGATGATATATATGACTATAGCACAGGAGACAATCCCGTGAGCTACAATTATAATGTTACATGATCAAGCATAACTACAAATCTATCATTTGCATCTACTGGAAGTTTTAGTCTAGGCAATATCTATCAATCGATTGTATTTACTACAACTACATGAGTAAATATCGGGGGCTGACAAGAACGATGTGACGATGGGAATTCGATTGATGGTGATGGATGTAGTTCGACATGTGATCTCGAAACGCCTTCGTGTAACTGGTTTACAGTAACAGCGCAGACATGATACGCTCCACACAACTTTACTATATCTATACTACCAAATATCTATACAGGATCATATACATTCTATGATATCAGATGGATGACAGGACAGACATCAAGTATATTTGGTAATGATACATTTACCTATACATGAGTGTGATCATATAATCCAAATATTAGAATCAGACCATTTGCAACATCACAGGCACAAGTATTACAAACACTGACATGTTCTCGACCAGTGACAGTACTTTCGTCATGTGGTAATTTCATCGTAGAACAAAATGAACAATGTGATGATGGTAATACATCGCCAAACGATGGATGTAGTTCGCAATGTACATTTGAAATACCACAGACCTGTGGATTGTCAGGAAACTTGGTACCAAATCCATGATTTGAATCGTATACACAATGTCCTACATCATATGGTCAAGGTATGACTGGTTATGTAGCGTCATGGGATAGAAGAGGAGGAGATCCAGATTATGGTCACATGAATTGTCCATACGGTATTACATGATTCTTCTCATACCTCCAACAATATCCTCATCTGGGTAGCGGAGCGATAAATATACTCACCTATGCAAGTAATATACCAGCAGGAGGTAGAGAATATATTTCTGTAGAACTTGTGACGCCACTACAGATAGGTAATTATTATGATGTATGATTCTGTTTTGCGACACATGCATGATCACATTATATCACCGATAGCTTATGAGTATTATTTACAAACAATCCGAATCTCTATGGTGTATGATTTGCACCTATAGCACAAACACCACAATTTGAGCATACATGATATGCTCAATGATCTGGCTGGACCTGTGTATCATGAACAGTACTTGCAGACCAAGCATACGATCGTCTCATATTAGGTAGTTTCCAGACCAATACAGGTCAAAACATGATACCAAATCCTATATACCAGACAGGCGTAGGCGTAAGTGGATATACTGTAGCAAACTATATGATCGATGATATATTTGTATCTGAGAAATGTGCCACCTGTGGTGATGGCTTACAGGCTCAGTCTGAGCAATGTGATCTATGAACAGGTAATACTGTATCATGTACGCCAGGCTATGGCCAGACATGTAATTATTGTTCGCTTTCATGTACATCATGAACAGTGACAGGAGCTTACTGTGGAGATACAATCGTAAATGCAAATAATGGAGAACAATGTGATGATGGCAACCAAAACAATACAGATAGCTGTACCAACTCATGTCAACGAGCTACACCAACATGTACACTATTATTGACTCCATCAGCAGGTAGTTACCCACTCAATGTGTTATTTAGTTTAAATATGAATGCAGGTTCATCACTTATCCATATGAATTATGGTGATGGTACGACAGGTACAAGTGTTACAGGACATACATATACGACAGGAGGTTTGTTTACACCAATTGCATATATCCAAAACAGTAGCAATACAGGATTGACAGCCATCTGTCCGGCAAATACGGTTATTACAGTAGTAAATGGCTATACACCAGTATGTGGAAACGCTATAATAGATACGGGGTCAAACGAAGTATGTGATCTCGGTACAGGCAATACTACATCATGTACGCCTGCGTATGGACAATCATGTAGCTATTGTTCGCTTACATGTCAGATAGGTACAGGACAAGGTCCATATTGTGGAGACAATATCAAAAATGGTAATGAAGAATGTGATGGAGGAAGTGGTTGTAGAACTAACTGTACCAAATCAAGTGGAGGAGGAACTTCCGGACCTACCAAAGACAGATGTGACGGTAAAGATGAATCACCAAGTTATTATGATGGTAAGTGTACATGAACGCCAAAACATACTGCTGCACCAGTAGGTAGGGCATGTAAATATGAAGATGAGCAGTACCTTACGAGAGGACCATTTACTGACACATATACACACCGAGCACTACCATATACAGAAATGATGCGTGCAAGTTGTATGTGGAGAGGTAGAGATACTGATGAAGGCCAATGGCATGCCAATCCAAACGAAAATATCACTGTTGCAGAAGTACTCAAGACATTTGTGAAGGTAGAGTGAGTTGCTTTTGATGACTTTGATATCAAAACAGAAAATGCTAGATATCCTAAGCCTACACCATTTGCAGATATCCCACAAGATCACTGGTTCGCATGGTATGCTGACTATGCGGTCAAGAAATGATTGACTGATGGATTGGTTACGACCAAAGATGGTAAAAAATACCTCGATCCAGATAGACATATCACGAGAAATGATGCAGTCAAACTTATGATGATCACCTACGATACTATCAACAAGAAAAAGATAAGCATCAACGGACAGAGTGTCCTATGAGACGTGGTAAACGCATCTGATCCATATTACCAATACATCAGAAGAGCTGAAGCTCTATGATTTATCTCAGGAGTAAAACAAAAAGATGGCAGCTATAGATTTGATGGAAAGAGAGCGATCACGAGAGCTGAATTTGCTAAGATAGTCTCAGTACCATTCAATGATCAACTCTTCGATACAAGCTCACTTGTTCTCAATAGCCCAGTATACACGGCTATCGTTAGGGCCCTAGATAGAGTACAAGGAGATAAGATTGATTTCATGAATACGCTGTTGCTCAATATGGCTAGAATTCCCGATACGCAGTTTATCAAGAAGTTCAAAGTAACCAAAGCGCTGTTTATCCAAGAGCTCAGAAACGCTATATTACCAGGTCTCTATGAAGACGCGAGTGATTAGTTTGCGTATATAGGGTAATCAGCAAGGAGTTGACTTTTGTGTACAATTAGATATTTTTGCTAAAATTTAATTTGCTACATAGTCAAAATGGGAGAGAAAAGCTTACAGTCTTACGCAAAATCCTATGAAACGATATATAATAACATGCAAGATACATTTATCTGACAGGTCAAAAATAAACCAGAAATTGTTGAGCAGCTATGTATACTAGGATCGAGTCTTGCACGAACAGGACAAAATATTGCAGATCAAATACTAGTTATATTAAATAGTCCAGATTGTGAAGTCAATCCTCATGCAATGATATCTCTAAAATCAAAAAAATTTTCTGAAGATATTTCTATTACTGGAGAAGAGTTAAGAGCAAATCCAGCAGTCTATGCTCCCCAAATAGCAGAACAGGCGAAAGATCTCTTTCAAGAAAAACGAAACGCTGACAATAATCACTATGAGGGGAAAGAATGATATGTGAGTAGTAGAAGAAAAAAGTCAACAGCTGAAGCATAGCTAAAATATTGCTTTATAAACAAACAATAGTATAATTATGTAGATTTTATTCTACATGTATTTTCTGATGCTTACTGACATACTCGTCCAATACGGCTTTTCACTCAAAGAAGCAGAGATATATCTCGCCAGCCTTTCTATGGGTAGCTCACCAGCCAGTTCCATAGCTAGGAAAGTAAATGAAAATAGAGTAACGGTCTATTCAATTTTGAAAAAACTGGTATCAGAAGGGGTTGCGCACACGGTAACCAAGAAAAACACCACTTTCTACACTGTTATCAGTCCAGAGCAACTACTCAAAAATTTGGAAGAAAAATATGCTAAATTCAAAGAAAAGCTTCCTGAGCTCAATGCGATAGCAAGTGTCGGGTGAAGTAAGCCAAAAGTGCAGTTTTTTGAGGGTTTTGAGGGACTCAAGTATTATATGAAAGAACTCGTACGTACTGGTAACGATGAATGAGATGAACCGTTTATGACGATCTTGGGAGATAGCGATATAGATCCGCAATTTGAACAGTTTTTGGAAGAGGAATTTATCGATTATAGGCTCCAGTTACCAAAAAAAACTCTAACTATATTGTCCAAAGGTAGCTCAGCATATACCAAATATACCAAGAAACACCACGATTTTCGCGTAATCAATGACCCCTTATTTCAGATGGGGAACGAGTTGATTGTGTATGGACACAACAAAGTAGCGATTTTGCTCTACAGTACTGCAGAAATGAGTGCTTTGATGATAGAAAGCCAAACACTCCATGATACTCTCAGAAATATTTTCAAAATGCTCTGGAAACAAGGCAGATAATTTGACGTTAAGGCTATACATATGTATAATATACATGTGTTATTTTAGTCTAAAACATGAGCAAAACAACCTTTTGAGATCTAGGAGATAGACTAAAACATATAGATCATAGCTTGAGTCCAAAGCTAGATCAAGCTTTTGATGTCAAAAATTTATACAAAGACTCCACTGAAAATTACCGAGAAAAAATAGCATTCACTAACAAAAACGGAGCAATATATCTTGGAAGAATACCCAAAACAAGAGAACAAAAAAAAGTAAGTATATATAATAGAGAATCGCTCAAAAGAATGATTGCTGAAATTTTCCCAAAGATAGCAGATGGCGAAAAGTTAACAATTTTTGATGGTTCAGAGGTAGGAAATATAATCGCTAGTGATGTGGATGAGGTATATTTGCAAGGACAAGAAGTTATAGACTTTCTAGAAGATATTGCTGATGAAGTTGAACCAAATTGATCGAGTAAAATAGATGTAAAGCAATGGAACGATTACCATCCAGAATTATTCACTGCATTAAGACAGGATTGAATTGATGATTTTATTGTCATAGACCAAGAGCCAGCTTTATCAGAGAACACGACCTCTCTAGAAATTTTTAGATTCTTATCTTGGATCATCCATACAGAAGATGGGAAGACTATTGCGCAACTTGCCGAAGATACAATTCCCAAACAACGCAAAGAAAAGTCAGACACAAATTTGAGTACTGATAGATTGTATGCATTGTGCGAGATATCATGTCGTATAGTTGATCTTATGCACGGTAGATATATACAGGGCGGAGTGTGAAGGCAGGCATTATATGATAGATTGCTTGTATATATAGTGACTAAAAAATTTACAAAAGACACGCCTATGTGGCGTTTGCAGCAGCATATACTTGTCTCTCCAGATGTGCATAAGTTTATAGGATTTTATTATAACGATGATGTTGGAATTATAAACCAAGAGAAAAAAAACAAACAAAAAAACACAAGATCTGCGATCAGGAATGCATGATTAATCGCCTTGTTTTCACTTATGAGTGTATTGGGAT
>CAZEYI010000064.1:0-6386 GCA_964516785.1 uncultured Candidatus Peribacteria bacterium | reverse complement strand
TAAGTTGGAAGGGATGAATACCGAGAGAAGAAAACTCCAAGAAAGTGCTTATAAACTAGCTGAACAGCAAGTAGATCATGATGAAAAAATACTCATTGCCGTCCATGATGAGTTCCATGAATGAATTATAGGAATAGTTGCAGGCAGACTCGCTGAAAAATACAATAAGCCAACGGTCGTTATGAGCATCAATCGCGAAGAAAATAAAATCGTCGCCAGCCTCAGAGGGCCAGATTATTTTCATGTAATGCGTATGCTTGATGATGTAGGAGAACTCCTGACTCGTTATGGCGGACATAAGCAGGCCTGAGGTATGAGCTGTCAATATGATAAAGTGGATCAGGTTATAGCAAAGATCTATGCCTACGGACGCGCACATATCACGGATGCTGATCTGCTCAAAACATTGACTGTCGATACTACTATCCAGGAACATGAACGACTGCCTGAGACTTTAGAAAAAATCAATAGACTTGCTCCTTTTGGTGTAGGAAATGAAGAACCTGTCTTCCTCATCAAAGGATTGCAAATAGCACACATCGAAAAAGTAGGAACCAAATGAAATGGCCATCTCAAACTCCACGCACATCTGGGTACAAAGAAGATTACCAGTATGTTTTGGTCCAAAGGACATCATCTTGATCAACTCAAGAAGTGAACAAAAGCCGATGTGATAGGAAAAATAAGGGCTGACGACTTCAATGGTGGTTATTTCATCGATGGTGTGGATTATATTATAGAGTAAGATTTTTGGCTAGTTTACATTGAAAACTATTGACTTATCAATAGACTAATTTTTCACAAACAAAAAACGCAAGCCTTATGGGAAAGCAACAATCAACAAGCGGCGATGGCAGCCGAACAAAAGCCAAAAGTGAAAAAAAATTCAATCAGGAGCTCGATGTGCCTCCACAGGCATATCAACGGTATTCGGATGTGGAACTACAGATGTTTAAAGAACTTATCGATAATAAGATAACAGAACTTACATCTACGATAGCATCTTCAAAAAACGAAGACCTAAGTGAGCTAAAACCATGGGAAAAGGAGAGTGTCTTGCAAGAGAGGACGCGAACCGAAAACCAGGTTACTGCATTGCGTTTAGCGTTGTCTCGTATACAGGACAAAACCTATGGGGTTTGTACTGTAACAGGGAAACTCATCCCTCAGCAACGCCTACGACTGCAACTTACTGCTACGAAAACAGTAGAAGCTGAGCTTTTAGTAAAAAGGCCCGGTTTCAGTGGTCCTAACCGACCAACTGTAGCAAGTAAGTAGTTGTTACCAAAAAAAGTGAGCCGGATTCCCGGCCACTATTTTTGTTATAGCGAAATATATTGTCCCATAAATATCCCCTTATTACTGAATCCAAATTTTTCGTAGTATGGGATAAGTTCTGCGTCGCAATCCAATATGATCTTGTAACAATGAGCATCTTTGGCGGCTTGGATAGCGTGCTTGATAAGTGCGCTGCCAATCCCCTGCCCTTCGTATCATTTTTTGGTAACAACATCCTCCAGATGTCCGGCAATTTTAGCTCCTCTGATAAATTTCTGTTCGATCATGAGAGAAATAGATCCGACCAAGTGACCATCATCATGCATAGCTACATATATGTGCGTATCTTGAGCGTTAATTTTTTGTAAGACTTCTTGTGCTTTTTGGAGAGTCATTGCTTCGGTGGGTACAAGATTGTTTAATGTTTCTATAAAATCATCGAGGTGTGTATCGAGTATATCTGATGTGAGTTCTTGGATAGTGAAGGTCATAGTCAGTATTACATATAAAGTATATCATCCCATGGCGTTCTATACAATCCTTCGCCCAATCTCTTCTGATCGATATGGTGACCGATGAAGCCAATAGATCTAGCCAATACAAAGAGCGCATTAAATAAGTCCGCATCGATATAGGTCTGTATCTCATCTGCAGACATTTTCATAGATGCCATCATATCCAGTAACATAGCTGCTATATGCCCGTCAACATTCAAGATGAGATTTGGTTTTTTCATCGTCGTAAGTGCTTCTACTTCTTTAGCAAAAGTGATATATTTTTGGGAAGGGAATTTTTTGCTGAGTTTGAAGAGTATATCACATCTCTTGTCAGGATTGTAGATAGACTTAATTTTATGTCCGATACCTGGGATAAGTACTCCTTCTTTTTTCATGGTATCGATAAATTGTTTGGGTGTTTGTTTGTGGTTTACTGCTTGGAAGAAATATTGGCCTGCGCCAGAGATCGCTCATCCGAAGCGAGGTCCTATGGTCAATAAACCTGATGCCAAACTACTCACCACATCCTTGCCAGCTCTCGCTGTGACGATAGCATTGCTTGCGCCGCTCACTGCTGGACCATGATCTGCGGATAGTATAATTGCAGTGTTTATGAAATCCAATGCATAATCAGGCAATTGTTTCTTGAATCGGAGATGTCCTATCACATTTGCGATGCTGCCTTTCTTCACAAAATCAGATATATTTTTGCCGTTATAGGTGAGTTCTTCTCCTCTTTCATCTGAGATCGTTGAGGTGATGACCGTCGCGCGACGTGAACTTAATATTGATAATTTCTTCTGCACAGCATCATTGTCTTTTTTGGTCATTGAAATTTTGAGAGTAGTAAACACTTTGCCTATTGTCTTGCCAAAATCATCAAATGACTTAGGAACAAAAGCTCCTTGCTGTGCAAGATATTTGTTTTTGAAACTTGCGGTCTCACGTTCTGCATTTGCCTTTGCTCCTGCATGACCAAACTGCACATCAGATTTAATTTTCTCAGCTGCAGTGCCTGCTGCTCGTGCTACGAGTGGCTTTTTAATCTTCTTGGCTTTGATCATGTCTGCTATCATATTTTCATCTTCGTTTCCTACTTCACCTAGTAGCACAATCATTTTGATCTCAGGATTTTTTTCATATCGAGAGATGACTTGCTGGAAAGTCGTCATCGGATATCTGTCTCATCATACTTGGATCGCTGTATGCACACCATCAGTGACCTTACTAATCACACGGCATAATTCGTTCATCATACCGCCGGATTTGGTGACCAATCCGACTGACCCTGCTCTATAAAGTTTGGAAGCCATAATATTTTCCATCGATCCACCTGTATTACCTACGCGCAATGCACCTGCCACAATTCATCACACAACTGAGGGCCCGATCAAATTTACATTATATTTTTTGTTGAGCGCAATAATTTCTCTGGTATCTTTTTCTGGGATACCTTCTGCTACGGTAAATATATTTTCAAATAGTTTGGTCTCCAGTGCTTCTTTGACTACTGCTGGGGCTGTACGATGAGATGCGAAGTTGATGAGTGTGTCAAAGGGCGCATATTTCTTGAGATCACTTCGTTTATTGACCTGTGGGACAAATATTTCTTTGTCGCCAAAAAATACTTTTTGTGGTTTGCATTCATTGTCAGAGACCATGATGGCTTTGACACTGGGATCACGACCACAGAGGAAATCGTAGTCTAGCATACGCTGCAAGACATCGACGTGATTGCCGTAAAATATACAATATGATGATGAGGAGAATTTCATAGGTTTCTAGATCTTTCTAAAGCCTGTCATTCTGAGCGAAACGAAGTGGAGTCGAAGAATCTCATTTCCTAGCATATGAGATCCCTCCACTTCGGTCGGGATGACATAGAATTATTTTCTGTTAATAATAATTTCAGAGACTTCGATATTTTTTGGGAGAGAATACAATTGTCGGACTAATGCTGCAACTTGTTCTGGATCGATAAATACCGATGTATTGTCGTTACCAGTGATAATGCTCATCTGTTTTTGTCTGCCTTTGGCTCAGGTATTGCCTGGTGTTTCCATCCCACCTGGATGGATACCAATGATTCTACATTTTGTTTTTTTGAGTTCTACTTGGAGATTTTCAGTAAATCATCTCAATCCTCGCTTGGCTGCACTATATGCTGTGAAATGCTCATATCATTTGAATCAGATAGTTGCTCATATATTGATAATATCTGCTTCGTTTTTTTTGATATTTTTCATAAGGCCTGTCGTGAGTACCAATGGTGCAAGAAGATTGATCTTCATCGCTCGATCAGCACTATCGAAATCAATATCATCGATTTTCTCGGCTTTACCATCTCCTAGATTATTGATCAAGCACGAAAAATCTGCATGATCTCTTTGTATTTCTTCTACAGCAAACTGCAATCACTCTTTGGTAGTAAGATCAGTCAGTATATGTGCAATATCAAGATCTGATTTTGTTCTGGAAATTCATACCACATCACAACCATTAGCCAAAAATTGCTTGGCTAGAGCATATCCCAATCATTTGCTTACTCCTGTGATGATGATTTTTGGCATCTAGAGTTTGATATGAGTAAATATCTCTGTCAGATAATGATCTGCATCTTGGATGACGTAAGGGATCTTGTTTTTTTCACACACTTTTGCGATCATGGCGAGGCCTTTGATATCGTTGATACCTCCACGACGAGCAAGGATATGGATATTTTTTTTACGAAGTTTGTCGGCATATTCGTCTATGAGATCTGCAAAAGGTTTGCAGAGTGCATCGATACGCGTGAAGTTGGCAATTCATCAGACAAGACAAAGATACTGCTTTTTGGCAGTATTTGCTAGCATTAAGTCCAAAATCGTCTTTACATATGCTCTATTACTATCTTCGTCAGGATTACCGGACAATTCGCCGTAATTTGCTACTTCATCGAGCAATCATTTGTTAGCGAGTGTATCCATTGTAATGACAGACGCTCCTCCACCACCTAAGATAAGTCGGATGCGACCGGTAGGATTTATAATCGTCAATTTGAGACTTGCTCCTGTTTTTTCATCCACAGCAGCGATATATTCTTCTGCAGGATAGGATTGTGTCCCAAATGGCTTAACTCGATCGATGTGTTTTCGTCCTGGCTGTCTATAATTTTCACAATTATCGACCTTGGCTACCGTATCGAGTAAGTGGATATTTCATTTAGCGTCAAAGACAAAAGGATTGATCTCGAGATACGCAAAACCATATGCTCTATATGCTTCTAGGACTTTGCTAACAAAATCATGGAGTTTTTTGGGAACTTTGACGAGGTCTTTGCTCGTCAGTCCAGCAATAGGAGCAATCTGTATCTCCGTTACTTTGGACCAATTTTCTTCTACTTCTACACCTCATTCGGTACTGAAGTATATAATATCTGCGTCTCTGGTGGATTTGATAGCGAGATAATATTCCTCCTTATGAGGAACAAAAGGTTCTACGAGGAAAGTATGGAGCTTGTCCGTCACTCACTTTATAGTGAAATTCTTGTTGGCATATTTCTGGACTCGTGCTGTGAGTCCTTTGGCATCTAATTTGACCCCAACCAATCACAATTTTCCTCTTTTGCCAAAGAGTTGATCAGGCTTGATCACTCGCTGTCAGGCTGGGATGGCTTTGAGATCTGCTGTATTTTGTACCAGATACCCTTGATATTTTTGCCCCAGATGGGCGAACACAATCTTCTTGGCATCATATTCGCGGATGGCGACTTGAGACATACGAAAAAGAGAGGTAAACTATACCTCTCCTATATATGATTTTGCGCCTAAGTTACAAACTGTTTTGTTAGTATGCTTGTATCTCTAATAATACTCTGACATCTTTTTCTAATATTTCCATAAGTTCATCTTTATATGCCTTTGCAACTTGTAACTTAGAATCTAATCTTTGATTATTTTTCAGTCAAATTTGTTGATTGAGCATTCTCATTTTTTTTATTGTCTCTGCGAGCGGATTTCTACTTATTGCTGCATACTCATCTACAGTCAAGTCTCCCTGATCAATTGCTGGAGCTTCATATATCATATTATCTATAAGACCAGAATCCTCCATAAGCTGCATGAGTTCTTTAGATTTTCATTTGACTAGATCAATTCTTCACATAGCCATAGCTGGTTCTTTCGCACTTATTTTATTGCGCATCATGTAGACTGCATCACGTCGAAAATCCATTTTTTGTGACTGGTATGCATTTGGAAATGACTTGTTCATCAGAGATACAAACGTAATAAATTATTATCTTTGTTATTGTAAATATAAAATATATTTGTCAACAAAAAAAGGCACACCACTGAAACAGCGATGGGCCAACAAATGCGTGTGCATGAAAGCTACTTATTTTTTAGTAGCCTTCATGGTAGTGGTGGGCTTCTGCTTAAGATGCTCACCGTTTCTCTCTACAGGTACCCCGTTGTCTAACCATATACCATTGGCTAAATCATACGTAAGGTTAAACCTTCTTTTTGATTTTCTTGTCATAGATCTCATGATACACAATGTTATTTTATAATCAATATATATTTTGTCAATCTCTTATGCTGGGCGTATGGGGCAATTTCTACTCTTTAGACG
>CAZEYI010000063.1:1034-6399 GCA_964516785.1 uncultured Candidatus Peribacteria bacterium | reverse complement strand
TACAAACGATACGGGTACACAAGTAGTAGTTCTCACAGGTATCACAGCCACAGTATCCTATACGAGCGGTACAACAGTAACTGCGACTGCGACAGGGTTTAATATGGCAGGTGTATTTGCTGTAAATAATAGTAATTCACTCACACATACATTTACGAGTCCTGGATCATTTACCTTTGCTTTGCAAACTGCAGGCGGTAACACAGGATCAGTAACTGCTACAGCAACGACTGATATGTTTACTACAGGCTCTACAAATACTGGTACAAATAACACAGGAAGCAACAACACATGATCAAATAACACTGGCACCAACAATACAGGTATAGTAAATACGGGAGTAGTCTGTGACGCAGGCGACCTCGTAGTGACTGGCACTTTAGGTGGCGTATATAGTTTGACGACACCAGTGGTAGTTGGAGGATTGTTCTCTATCAATTGGGCAGCTGCCAACAATCATTGTAACCCAGATCAGATAGTAACCGTACAACTCCGAGATCACAATGGTCAATGGATTACCCTCGGTACTGGAGAATTGGATGGTACAGGATTAGTATTTAGATCGACAGGATTGGCATATACAGGATTGTATAGTATATTTGGTGTACACGCAAGTGGTTCTATCTATACCTATACAGGCGAAAGTGGTCAGCAATTAACGGGAGCATATACCGTAGATACGCCATACACTCTATATACAGGTGCGTATACTGGATCATATACAGGGCTATGGACTGGATACCAAGTACGTATCATCAATGCTAGTGGAGTAAACCTCTTATCAGGTGCTCGTCCATTTACTATTGATAATACTGTGCCATCAGCGACAGGATTTACATTTATCGTATGAGGAGCAAATGCTTCTGGTGTCGTATGATCAGGTGGTACATTTACCCTATCGTTTGTATGATCTGAATTGCTCAGTAATATTCAGTTATTGATCAACAACACATTGATCAAATCATGGACTGGAGGATCGACGACAGGATACTCGCTTACAGGTGGATTTGGTGCGACCAATATGGCTGGACCGATTGCCTATGTCGTAAACTTTACTGACGCTGCTGGCAATACAGGATCAGTAACAGGTACCAACATCTACACTATCGATACCATAGATCCAAACTTCCAAGCATTTGCGGTAAGTGGTAGTGCAGCATCAGGTGTGAAGTTTACATGGAATACTAGCAAGAGCACAGTATATAGTTTGCAATTTAGTCTCTCAGGTAGTACAGGTGTAGTCGTTCCAGTAACAACAACAACGTATGCGACCAGCCATACCTACACAACGACAGCACTTGCTACAGGCAAGACATACTTATTTAATATCAAGATCAACGATGCTTTGCAAAATACCAACTTCATGTCTGGTACGGTAGTAGTCAATGCTTCTGGTGCAACGTCCATCACGATCGCTACACAAAACAACAATGTATTGCAGTTATCTTCACAAGTAGAGGCCAAGTTGTTCTCACAAATACTCAAGGAAGAGATCAAGAAATTTGAATCATGTAAATCTGATATAGATTTCAAATCTACAACTATCCCACTCAAGGGGAACAAGAGTATCAATCTCAAGATTCCAGAGATGGAAAAGAGTTCTACCAAGACTATTGTGCAAGCATTCTCATTGATGCTCGTCAATAAACTCAAGTCAGCAAACTTATCAGTCTCAGAAATTGATGAAACAGAGACCAAAGTAAACAACTTCTTCGTGATCCTCAAGCTCCTCAAAGATGATAAGGGTGACTGTAAGCAAAATCTTTCGGCCTACTATATCAATCAGTTTGAAAGAATTATGGACGAAATGTTGAAATAGTTTATTTCCTATACGATAGACAGTTCCCTCGTGGAGCTGTCTTTTTTTGTGATGAAAATAGTCGTTGGATTTGGCAAATCCAACTGTTCCACAAATTTAGGCCATTCGATGACTATGAGTTGGTACTGATCTATGAGATCCAAGATTCCTTTGTGGAGTAATTCTTCGTATGTTTTGATATTGTACATATCGATGTGGAGGAGTTTTTTATCATATTCTTGGATATAGGTATAGGTAGGACTTGTCACTTCATCAGCATTTATCCCTAGTCCGGCAGCAAAGCCTTTGATCAGCGTCGTCTTGCCGGCTCATAATTCTCCGTGTAATAAGAGAATTTTGCTTGTGACTGCAAGTTCTTTTCAGAGTTCAAACATGTCTTCGGGAGAATTGATTATCTTCTGCATACACCGGATACTACTAAAACAGTTGTTTTTATACTAATGAATCCTATATACAAAACAATAAATATTTATTTACCGACCCGAATTATCGCTTGTTATCTTGTCATTTCGAGCGAAGTGAAACGGAGTCGAGAAATCTCATGGTATAAGAGATCCCTCGACAAGCTCGGGATGACAAAGCACTATGAAAAAACTCTACATACTTGATGGATCCTGATTCCTTTTTAGAGCATATTATGCTTTCCCAGCACTCAGCGACGTCAATGGATTCAACACCAACGTGGTGTATGGTTTTATGCGTATGATGTGCAAGCTCTTCTTAGACAAGCCAGATTATCTGGTGATAGCTCGAGATGCACCAACTAAAAATCTCAGACATGATATGTATCCAGAATACAAAGCAAATAGAGTAGCAGCCCCTGAAGATTTGAAAAACCAGATTCCCTACACCCAAGAGATCATAGCGCAATTAGCTATCCCATCGTGTCAGATCCCAGGCTTTGAAGCGGATGATATTATTGCTACCTTTGCGAGAAAATTCCAAACACACGCAGATGTACAGGTAACTATCGTCTCGTCAGACAAAGATCTCAAACAACTTATCTGCGACAACGTGATCTGCAAAGATCCTATGAAAAATATCGATATCAGCAAACAAGACTTCGTTGCCGAGTATGGTTTTGATCCACAATATATGCTGGATTATCTCACATTGATCGGAGACTCATCGGACAATGTCCCTGGTATCAATGGCATCGGTCCAAAGAGAGCACAGAGCCTCGTCCAACAATACCAGACCATCGACAATATGTACGCCAATATAGCAACCATGTCCGAAGACCTCCGTTCCAAGTTGCAAGAAGGACAGAAGCATGTCGCACTGAGTAGAAAACTTATAGAATTGCACCATATCACAGCATTAGATACCATGTCATTGGAATCCTTTAAGCTCAATATCGACTTCAATAAATATCACAAAGTCCTCGTCCAAGATCACAATTTCAACTCGATGGCAAAACTCATTGATGAGTTAAAAAAGAAATGGATTATGCCTGTACAGGAGGGATTGTTCTAAAATAAAAAAAAGCCTCCCCGTTGGTACAACGGTTTGGCAGATCCCAGATAGAGCAATACTGCATCAAGAGGGATCAGGAAGTTTGTAGGATTTTGCGTGTTCTACAGGCGGGAAACCATATTTTTCGCAAGCCTTTTTGGCTGCGTCTTGTTTGGCTTTTCGCTTAGAAACACCAGTTCCTTCCCAGTCTGTTTCTCCCACAGTTAGATTACATTTCCATCGTTGCCCTGAGGTATTGATGCTTTCAAATGTAAGTTTAAGTGGGCTGTATGTTTTTGGTCTTAGGTAGAATGCAACATACAAAGCACTCAACCAGCATTGTTTGGAATAGTTTTTCATAACACATTTTATTGGTGAATAGATACTATATATAATTATATTGATATAGCAATATCATTCCCTCTTGGAAACCATCTAGGCTTCACTATAAACATCTTTGTTTATACCTGATATACTCTATGTCAAAAATCATCATCAACGGAGGTAAGGCATTACACGGTGTAGCAACGCCTGTAGCCAACAAAAATACTATCATCAAACTTATCCCAGCGGCATTACTCACTGACAAGACAATTGTGATCCACAATGTACCATACAGTAGCGATGTGCAGTACTGTGCACAGATACTACAAAAACTTGGTGGTACAGCAGAATTTTCCGATAACAATACCACACTTACACTGAACTGCTCCAAGGTAACAAGCTATAGCATCGATGCCGAATTATCTGACAAGATGAAAGCATCAGTGATGTTTTTGGGTCCTTTGCTCGTCAAATTTGGGAAAGCGCAGATGCCTACGCCACAAGGATGCAAACTCGGAACTCGTCCACTCGATGCGATTATCGAAAATATGATACATATGTGAGCTACATATACACACAAAGACGGGACTTATTATCTCGATGCCCCAAAGGGCTTGAAAGCTACCGAGATGTGGCAACGGTTCCCATCAGTAACAGGTACAGAAATAGCCATATTGGTTGCCTGTAAGACACCAGGTAAGACTATCATCCGTAATGCAGCATGTGAACCACACACACAGGAATTATGCCGTTTTTTGAATAGTCTAGGCGCAAACATCACAGGTATCGGATCCAATACATTGGAAATCGTCTGAGTATCCGAACTCAGCGGGGGAGAGTGGACGGTAGATTCTGATCACTTAGATGTAGGAGGATTTATCGCAGCGGCTGTGCTGACAGGTGGAGAAATCACTATCCAGAGAGCAGTTACCCAACACATGGGCATGATTTTGCAAGTATATGAAAAGCTAGGTGTTCGCGTCGAAGTTGATCACGACAAGCAAGAGATATTTGTGCCCAAAAATCAGAATCTCGAAGTAGCTAGAACTATCAAAGGAGATCTCTTTGAAATCCAGGCACTACAGCGACCATTGTATCCGGCAGACTTAGTCCATGTCGCAGTAGTATTGGCTCTCAAAGCAAAAGGTAACGCGATGTTTCGCAATGCATTTTATGAGTATAGCTTCTTCTTCATTGAACAATTGGCCAAAATGAGAGCGATAGCCGTATTGGCAGATCCTACAAAGGTAGTAACATTTGGTCCTACCGACTTCAAAGCAGCAAATATGGTATGCTCAGATATAATACAGGCATCATACGCTCTCTTTATCGCAGCATTATCAGCAAAAGGGCAAAGTGTCTTACTAGAGTGTGATTCATTGTTTAGAAGATATCCAAATATCGTTGAACAATTCAACAAACTCGGAGCAGATGTTCGTGTAGAAAAGTAAAAAATATGTCAACCTACTATTGTCACATTCTTGTAGCTCACTCGTACACCTATATGTCTTTACTTTATATATGTACAATGATGAACAAGAAGATTTTATACACAGTAGCATTAGCGGCTATGTTCAGTCTAGGAACAAGCTTCGCAAGCGATGCTGTTGCAGTTGAAGAACCAAAAATGGCTGCAGATCAAGCTATGTACGTAGATCCATATTATGGTCAATCTACTTACAAATTCGACGAAGAAGCTACTAAGAAATTACTCGAAAGCAAAGGAGCACTTTTGCAACTCAAATGTAATCCAAAAGCATCTATCAC
>CAZEYI010000063.1:0-1024 GCA_964516785.1 uncultured Candidatus Peribacteria bacterium | reverse complement strand
ATCACTGCAATGGGTCTGACAAATGTATCAGACAAACTCTTGTCAGTAGGTATGGCAGATGGTAGTTATGAATACAATTTTGACTTCAGAAGCTGTGCGCTTTGGGTAAGTAACCCAACAGTATCATGGGATTATAACAAATCTATCACAGAAAAAGATGCTATCGCAAAAGCGACTGACTTTGTCCAAAAAGGCTTCCTTCAAGGAAAGATCTACGACAAACTCGGTACAGCAAAAGTACTATACAGAAATTCTAACCAACCTATGCCATATTACGATATGCAAGCTGGTGTAAGAAATGAATCAGATGCAGTAGAATACTCAGATATCGTGATCGTAGATGATCCTAGTTCTGATGAAGTAATCGAAAAAGAATATTATTCATTCTCTATCATCTTCCCATACTTAGTAAATGGTAAACAAATCTACAACCAATGGGGTGGTCCAGCAGGACTCACAGTAGAAGTATCAGCAAATGGTGTCATGAGTGCAAATGTACAATTGCTTCCATTCGTAGCGATCAAGAAAGAATCAGAAAAATTCACAGCTGATGAAGCAGTAGCATATGTTAAGAGAGGAGGTAACAATCCATTCTACGGTGCTGCACAAGAAGTAAAATTGGATGCACCACAGAGAGCGTTTGTATTATTCAACCTCTGGAGAAACAATAAGAACGAGATGTATCTTTCATCTGGTATCAGATTTGGTTCATCTATCAAGGTAGATCAATGGTCACAACAACCTTATGAAATGATCATCTCAGATTACAAGATCGGAAATCCAAACTACACATACTAATCCAGTAGTCACTCTATAAAGAAAACAGCTCCTTCGGGGGCTGTTTTTTGTTGTATTGACAAAATGTTTTGATTAGATATCATATATAAAATTTATATGTAAAAGCTTAAATGCCAGTCATAAGTGAAAAAGTCTGATATCGCAAAGACCTACAAGAGAAAGGAAGTGTAGGTGTTTTTGGTATATACACAGAGGCAGCCTTGATAGTTACTCAAGATCTATTTGA
>CAZEYI010000062.1:0-6429 GCA_964516785.1 uncultured Candidatus Peribacteria bacterium | reverse complement strand
AGCCAGTACATTTGGGAATCATTCTACTGCAGATGCATACAAGAAACAATCTGCGAGATGGAGATATTTAAAAATATTTTTTTGCGCTCATAAAAATAGTATGTTATTGCTAAGTTTGTGTTGTTCGCTTAGTTGTTGCAAAAATTTCTTTTGTGGACCATCTCCTACAATAAGATATACCCAATCTTGCTTAAAACCTATAGTAGCCAATGCTTGTATTATTTTCTCATGATGTTTGGAGGCTATCAACCTTCCAGTTGTGATAAATATTTTTTTTGATTGTATTTTTTGTAATATAGATTTTTCTACAGATTCTTTTGCCTCCAAAGTCATTTTTTCTTTATCTATAGGATTGTGCGTAAGCTCTATCTTATGTTTTGGGATAGACAAATAATCGGCGATATCTTCTTTGTTTTCAATAGAATTTACCACTATTTTACCTGCTTTGGGATATAGTCGTCTGATCAATATTTTATATACAAACCCTATAGGCCCAGTAAAAAAATTGATATGCGTTCTGAAGGAAATACTTGCATTCTTAGTAGATAGAATATGTACAAAATTTGCAATTTCTAGAAAACTAGTACCATGAAATAAGGCGTGTTTTTTTTGTATTTTCTTGAATGTATATACATACCAAGGGATAAGCAAAAACATAAGAAAATTACTATGCACAGATGACAAAGCGATATTTTTTATACCGCTTGGTATATCATAAAATTTAGCATCCTTAAGTGTAATAATATATGCCTGTTGTCATTGCTGGATAGCCGCATTAGCAAAATGTATGACGACTCTTTCTGCACCTCATCATTCTAAAGAATTTATAAGAAAATATTGTCTATCTTTCATCTCACAACATGGATGTATAAATCTTGTGATATTGTTCGATACTCTTATTCCGATCAAAATGTTGTGTTACATAATCGTATGACAATCATTTTAGTTTTGTATGGTTTTGTATAGCATATTGTATTCCTCTTTCCAAGCCTGCGACATCTCACTTCTCGACCAAGATCAAGTCTTTGTGTGTTGATATCTCTGAGGTCCCTCATACACGAGTAGCTACCACCACGCATTTAGAAAGCAGTCACTCTAAAACACTGGTGGGCAATCATTCTTGATAACTGGGATTGACAACTATGTCTACATGAGGCAAAAAATCATTTGCTATGTAGGATCTATCTTTGGCTCATAGAAAAATAACCTTCTTGGTTAATCACATATCATGAACCAATGTTTGTAGTTCTTTTGCCTGATCGCCATCTCAAACTATCTGCAATGTTGTGTCGGGGTGGTTTTTTTGTATGGCGCCGAATGCTTTGATTAACAAATCTATTCATTTTAGTGCCACTAATCTCCCTACAAATCAGATCACAAGACCTTTATGTATGCGTTTTGTTCAAGAGCTAGCTTTTTTGATCTCCAGAAAATTCATTCCCCTATGGATAACAGGGATATCCTTGTCGGTAAATATATTGGCAAATTTCTGACAGCCCTTACTTATACCTACAACAGTGTCAGCCATTCTAAAAATCAATCTTCCAATAGTTTGATCGTAGATGTATGCAATCAAAGTCTTGACTGGATTTGCGAGTTTGACAAAATCAGTTCCATGCTCTATGTGGACTCGTTTCAGTCAATTGAGTTTTGCGAATATACCACCACAAAGTGTTGTCATAAAAAATCTTGTATGTGTATTGACTATGATATTTTCTTTTTTGTAGAGCCTGACTTGTGTTTTTAGATATCATATCACTGTCCAAAACTCCGGGGTCCAAAATTTGGGGAATGGGAATACAGGGATAAGGTCAAATGCATCCAATACTACCACCTGATATCCATCTGTCTTGTATCAAATATGTTTGCCTTGGTGTATTATTGCTTCATGGCTTGATGCTGTGGTTTGGACAATATTTTCTTGTCCCATCGGAGTAGTGACATTTATAACATCTCCGTATCATTTTCCTATCCATGCCTGGCTTCGTTCTTGTACATGAGATTCTAGTCCTCACCTATGCGGTGGGAAATATGGCAAAAATTTTATGACATGTATTTTTTGCATTTTTCGAAGCAGACAAACAAACACCCAACTCATATTGAAAAGCCCTGCTATAACAATAGATATGCGCTGATATTTATATTTTTTGTGAACATGAAAAAAACAATTTTCCTAGCCATTGTAGGGATATTCCTGCTTGTAGGAGGCTATGAGATTTTTAACGCATTTATGCTGCAACATACCTACTATGCTAGCATGTTTGCAAGCATGAGAAATCGATGGCTTGTCTTGGGCGCCTTTGCATGCGCAGTCCCAGCTCTCTACTATTTTATAACAAACAATAGCTACAAACTACCTATCCTGGGTGGATTGGTGGCTTGATGATTGGCTGTATTTGGATTGTGGCACACAGGTATAACAGACAATCTATGGTTTGCGAGATTGGGTGTGATTATGCAGTTGATAAATACAGGAATACTACTTTTTTTGGCAACATACTTTGTACTAGGAGTGCAGACTCTATGATCAATTGTACTAGAAAAAGTTGGTATTACACAGCAAAGATGGCAAGAAATGCTCCTTAGTTTCTGAATTGGGCTAGGTTTGTTGTTGTTTGTGGTGCATTATCTCGTTTTCCTTCATTTGTTGTATGGCATTATTATTTGGGCTATCTTCCTTGGCCTTGGATACCTGATCTATAGAAACTGGTATACTCGTCTTGCTTATCGAAGACAGCTCATCGAGGATATATTGCAGGATACAAAATCACTTATCATTAAAGACGGCACCTTACAAACAAGTGGCTATATTTTCTTATTCCTTATTGCTGCGTGTATTGTATACTATTTCTTTGGATTTCAATTGTCGTTTATCCCATATCCTACAGCCTGGGACGCAAACCATGCGTATATGTATATACCCAAAGTATGGGCAGAAAATCATGGAGCCCTAGGAGTATGACAACCTGGTGGGGTAGCAAATTTCTTGTGGTTTAGTTATATCGCATTTTGGTTTGCTTTGATCGAACCAATTAAATCATTCTTCTGGCTATCGCCTGATACTGTTGCTGTGAATCTCAATTTCCTCAGTGGGATATTTGTGATGATATTTGGTATAGGATTGGTACGTGAAACCTTAGGATATGTGAGTAAAAAATTATGAACGACAGGATTGATAACATGACGAATAGGTACCTTGATCTGGCTAACGAGTGGTATGGGAGCGTTTCTTGTCTTTGTGGACAATAAGACGGATCTCTGAGTATTCGCGATGACAATACTTGCCCTACTATCATGAATGATATTTTTGGATTATATGGATGACCATAAAAAAGAACATACACTACAGTCACAATCAACCAAATATGTATTATTATCAAGCATCTTGTTTGGTCTAGCTGTGATGTCTAAACCAACCGCATTTGTGGATGTTGCCGTCTTTGCTATATTTGTATTGGGATTGTGGTTCTGGAATGGGGTCGCAATTGGAGCAGGAATTACGTTAATAGGTTTGCTTGGGAAACTACAAGTACTCACAACAAGTGAATTCTTGATGCCTTCAGAATGAATGACACTCATTATCGTATGAGTAATCATCATGGCACTAAGTTTTGTATATACTCTATGGCGTCATAGAACATTGCCTGTAGTAATCAAACTTACTCGTATATTTGTCTTGTGGGCACTATGAATAGGCGCTGTATTACTCATAGGTAAGTGACCTTACGTCTTATACCAACAGATAGCTACTGATACATTTGGCGTATGAGATTTCGCAAAGTGATTGTTGTTATCAAATAATGCTGTAGAAACTAAAGACGCTGCATATGAGTGACCAGAAAGGGTTTTGGCTAGTACCGTCAATCCTGCATTTTGTTCATTATCTTCGCTAGGTATTACACAAGACGAATTGTATACTGGGCTAACTAAAGCTGATGGGAATTGAGTTAATGAAGATGTCGGTAGATACATATGATTTTGATGGAGAGAATTTAAGGCACCTAAGCTATGGAGCGCTCAAGAAAAATCTGCATATGGTTTTGTCAGACTAGGCTATCCTCTTTTGAGATTGTTGTATCCTGGAGACAACAAGTGTTTTGCTTATGATGATATTGCACAAGCATTGTGTGAACAACCTGCTCGGGTAGATAACTTTGATATCCCAGCACTGCAAAAACTACTAGCATTAAGTGAGACAAATTCGAAATGATATCATGTACTGTCTGGATTGTTGTCTGATGAGACAGTTGTCGCAATACAAAACTGAGCTACTATGGATCTGAGCACACTCAGATCTGAGATTGTCCAATTGAGACAGTTTTATCAATCATATAGCATCAAAACCACCGCAGATAGTATAGCTATACCTTATAGATATTTGATACCGATGAATGTTGTGTTTAATCGATCGCTACAGAACCTTAGTAGTTACTACACTGATATTTGATTTGTTCGATTACTCGTGTTTGGTCTTATGGTAATAGCGACCATATATTTTGCTGTAGCACATGAATCCAAAAAACTTTCTCTAGCATTAGCTACACTTATATGATGGGTCGTGTGGTGGATTATTGGTGGTGGAATTGTGTGGTACGGCATAGGACTTATTATGTGGTCTATATTGGTAGTAAGTGTTTTCTTAGAAGATATTTTGCATAATGATGAAGAGAATACTAACAACAAGTATCTCTGGTATGTGGTCGTGTGATTGGCATTGCTCTGGGTATTTGTCCAATGGTTTATGAACAGTATGAGAATAGCTTCGCAAGGAGCCAGCGGCCCATTTGTATGGTACAAACAAAGCGTATGACAGACAGTAGAATATAGTAATCAATTGGTACCAAGCGAATCGTTCAAAATAGGCTATAATTGGAAAGATGTGTTTGATCTCCAATTTCCTCACTATAATAAGTTTGTAGAATATGTGAAAGATAGACCTGATGAAGATGGCGTACATATCGAAGGGACGTATTTGCAATATTTTTTGGACAATCAGCATAATCTAGGTAGCGTAGATCTCGCATATCTTCTATCAGATGGAGATACGTGTAAATGATATTTGAGAATAGTAGATAAGAATAAAAAATGGCTCGTTATTGATCCAAATGTGTTGTCTGTTGTGATGGGTGAAGGAAATGAATCGTTGCTCCGAAGATTCTTTGGAAAGCGAAATGCCAGCAATCAAAAATTTGATCAATATGGTAATGTCAGCATGCTTATGAAACTATGGCAAGATGGCTATATATCATTGTTCTCTACTAACAATCTGGGTGCAAAATATGCGTTTAGCGTATCAGATGCTGAGCTCCAATCATATTTTGGAGGAACAGGAGAAAGTTTGCTCAACACGAGAGCTAGATTAGCTGTTGCTAGGTTTTTCCCAGACACGGTAAATAATATGGTACAATTTATGGGGCAAATGTTTACTGCGAGAATGGCAAATGGCTTGGCTATAGGAGATATGGCTGATATCATAGGGAAAATTATTGATGAACAAAAATTGCTACAGGTAGCGCAGGCCGTCATCAATGGATCCAATCCTGCAACACTTACCCAAGCTATAGATGAACTGACACAAGATGAAAGAATAGTACTCGTACAGTATCTCAATATGTACACCATGCTCAGACAGGACAATCAACAATACATGCAGACACTCAATCAACTTCTTTGACAAAGTGTTGGATGAGGAAGCCAAATCATTATACTCGAGGTAAAGGATTAGTGCCTATAGTGCAAGATATCCTAGGTATTATTTAGATTTTTTTCGTATTTCATGGTTAAGATTGATACATCGGAAGTGAAGAAAGAGACTATCTTGGAAATTGATGGACAGCTATATAGAGTCATCGATTTCTCATTTATGCAGATGCAACAAAGACAAGGAAGCTATACCTTTAAGGTAAGAAACTTGATAACTGGTGGTGTACAAAACATCACATACAAATCTGGTACTATGCTTGAAAAAGGTGATGTAACAACCAAAAATGCACTATACCTCTATAACTCTGGTGATAGTTATTCATTTATGGAAAACGATAGCGGAGAAATATATGAATTGGCAAAAGAAACTATCGAAGATGTGGTCCCATATCTCAAGGAAAATATGGATCTATTTTTGATGATCTATCAAGGTAATGTACTCAATGTTATCTTGCCAAAAACGATTACTTACACTATCAAAGAAACAGTGCCTGGTGTCAAAGGAGATAGATCAACTGCTGGTAAGAAGCCAGCTATATTAGAAACTGGTTTGGAAGTAAATGTGCCTTTGCACAAGGAAGCTGGACAGACTGTGGTGATCAATACTACTACAGGAGAAATAGCATAACAATAACTTTAATTGATAGGCACTATAAAGATGCAACTGAGTAGACCAAGTGAGCATACAATTGATGTCATACTTTCTTTCCTACTCTGAGCACTCTT